>JAFAQG010000855.1 GCA_019246575.1 Acidobacteriaceae bacterium | reverse complement strand
CCGGGCGATCTCGAAATTGTCCGCCAGCTCCTTACCCATGCCCGCGTATTGCGAGCCCTGCCCCGGAAACAGGAAGGCCACGTTTCCCATGGATCTCCACAATGATACCGGGTACTAGCTGGCGAACATTCGCGGAACCTTTTCGGGGTTCCCGGCGATCTTCTATAGTGGAGACATAAATGAAGAAGAAACCGATCGCCGAGCCAATCATCTCTCCGCAGATATTGGAAATGGCGAAGAAATCGGTGGGGTCCGATACACCGGCTCCTACGAAGCGCTGTAGCGTTTGTGGAGCGGCATGCATACCTCTTACTGCGCCGCAGGCCTCCTCCGAAGAAGATTTGTGCTGGGTCTGCCGCCGGCTGAAGATCAGCGCGTGGCGGGAGGCGGACCAGCAGATTTCGGCTCAGGAATAAGTCTTTTCATTAACTTATAGCGTTTTTACCAAACGAACTCAGACGGTTCAGCCGTTCGCCGGCGGCGTGCAGAGTCTCCGGCCGCTTGGCGAAACAAAAGCGAATCACGTGAGAGCCCAGCGAAGCTTCGGAGAAGAAGCTCGATCCGGGCACGGCCGCAACCCCCAACGTCTCAACCAAGTACATAGCGAGCGCGAGGTCGTCCCGGAAGTCCAGGCCGCTGAGGTCGCACATGATGTAGTAGGCGCCCTTGGGCGTAAAGCATCGTAGGCCGACATTTTGGAGAACCGAGAGCAGCACATTTCGCTTCGTTTCGTAATTTCGCGCTAACTCGGAGTAATAGGTTAGCGGGAACCCGAGCGCGGTAACGCCGGCTTGCTGCAGGGGAGCAGCAGCGCCGACCGTCAAGAAGTCGTGAACTTTGCGGATCGAAGCCGTCAAGTCGGGCGGGGCGATAACCCAGCCGACGCGCCAGCCGGTCACGGAAAATGTCTTGCTGAGGCTGTTAACCAGCACGCAGCGATCGCGCAGGCCCGGCAACGTGATGGGCGGGATGTGCCGTTCGCCATCGAAGACGATGTGCTCGTAGATTTCGTCTGTGATGAGAAGGGAATCGAACTCTTCGCACATGCGCCCGAGTAACGCCAGCTCCGCCGCGGAAAAGACGCGGCCCGTCGGGTTATTCGGCGTATTGACGATAACTGCGCGCGTGCGCGAGTTGAAGGCGGCGCGCAATTCATCCGGATCGAAGGTCCAATCGGGCGGCCGGAGCGTGACGTAGCGGCAGACAGCGCCGCTCAGCTGCGAATCGGGCCAATAGTTCTCGTAGAACGGCTCAAAGATGATGACCTCGTCGCCCGGGTTGAGCAGGGCGAGGAGGCTTGCGATCATTCCCTCCGTGGAACCGCAGCAAACTGTTATTTCGCGTTCCGGATCAATGGCGATTCCGTAAAAGCGGTTGTAGTACTCGGAGATGGCATCGCGAAACGGTTTCGAACCCCACGTGATGGAGTACTGGTTGATGTCTTCGGCGATCGCCCGCTGAGCCGCGGCCTTCAACTCTTCAGGGGCGGGGAAGTCCGGAAAACCCTGCGCCAGATTTACAGCGCCGTGTTTCAGCGCGAGGCGCGTCATCTCGCGAATGACCGATTCCTTGAACTCGGACACGCGCGCGCTCTGAAAGCGGGGCGCGGAAAGCATTGCCATGCTGCGATTGTAACGGCGCAGGTCGTTTCAGGAGAGATATGCTCATGAGAACGAGGTCGAGCTCATGAGAAAACTCTTCATTGCAGTTTGCGTTGTGTCGGTCGTTTTACAGGCTCACGTTTCGGCGCAGCAGGTCACGGGTAATATCGTCGGCAACGTCGTGGACGCGCAGGGGGCGAGCGTTCCCGATGCGCAAGTGACCGCCACCAACTCGGACACCGGATTGGCGCGGACGGTGCAAACGAACCGAGAGGGCGAGTACCGCTTCGACCTGCTGCCGCCGGGGAAGTACGCGATTGAAGTTACGGCGCACGGGTTCAGCACGTTCAGGCAGACGGGCATTGTGCTGCAGGTAGGCCAGTTTGCGCGTGTGGATGCTTCTCTAAAACTGGGGCAAGCTTCCGAAAGTGTGACCGTTACATCCGCAGTTCCGCTGATCAATACGACGAATGCCACAGTCGGGCAGACGATCGATACGCAACAGATTACGACGCTACCGCTGGTCAATCGGAACGCGTACAACCTGCTCACGCTTGTACCGGGTTATCAGAACACGACCCAGGCAATTACGTTGGGCTATCCCGAACAAAGGACATTTCTGAACGGGGGCTCCGATGCCACCATGGGGTCGGTGAATTACTACCTGGACGGCGGCCCCAACATGAACGACCTGCGAAACACGGGCAACGTTGTTCCGAACCCGGATGCGATCGACGAGTTTCGGGTGGAAACCAGTAACTACAGCGCGGAGTACGGGCGCTTCGGCAACGGCGTGATCAATGTAATCACACGATCGGGCACGAACGATTTTCACGGCTCGGCGTTCGAGTTTCTAAGGAACACGAAGCTGAACGCCAACACTTACAATGCGCTTGCGAAACCTCCGCTCCATCGCAATCAGTTTGGAGGCACATTCGGCGGCCCGGTTATGCGGAATAAGACATTTTTCTTCGCGACTTATTCGGGCTTGCGGCAAAGCACGACGACGTTTCTTAACGGGGCTGTCGTGCCAACCATTGCGCAACGGAATGGAAACTTCTCAGGCTCGAAACCGATTATCGATCCCCGAAACGGAATACAGTTCAATAACAACATGATTCCGGTCTCGCGGTTTGACCCTACCGCAGTTAACATACTGAATAAGTACATCCCGCTCGCTAACTTGCCTAACAACGTTTTTCAGGGGCAGGTGCGGACTCCGTATAACAGCGATGAGTGGATGGGCAAGGTCGATCACCTTGTTACAGATAAACAGCGGATTACCGGGAGTTACTACACTACATCGGGGACGAATGATATTGTTTCGGGCTCCAGTCCGAACATACCGTGGTCCACACAGCATTTCGAGTGGCGGCAGCATAATGCAAACGTTAGCGATACCTGGACGATCGGCGATCACGCGGTAAACCAGGCGTGGCTGAATTACACACGGTACTTCGGATCTCGCGTGAACCTTCCCGCGATATCGCTGCACGATTTGGGATCGACGTTTACGCCTCAGGGGCCGCCGGCTTTGCCGCAGATTGCCGTGACGGGCTACTTCACGCTTGGTCAATCGATCGCAGGCCCTGTGGCGGGGTCGAACATCTACACGCTGCGAGACGTCTTCGGGTACACCACAGGCCGGCATTCGCTGAGGTTTGGAGGCGAAGTGGGCCTGGCGAAGGACGTTCAACGCACGCTCTTGAATGACTACGGCATCTTCAACTTCACCGGCGCGAAAACCGGCCCGAGGACAAACCAGGGCGATGCCTTTGCCGATTTTCTGTTGGGTTTGCCGAACACGATGAACCAGGACGCACCCGAGGATGCATATTACGATTCCTGGAACATGGGTTTATTTCTGCAGGACGATTTCAAAGTACATCCGCGGCTCACGTTGAACCTTGGCGTGCGCTACGACATTCAAACGCCGCCCGTCGACCCGCAGAACCGGGAGGAGACGTTCATTGCCGGCCGGCAATCGACCGTTATCCCGAATGCGCCTCCGGGGCTTCTCGTCGTGGGAGACAAAGGCGTGGAACGCGGAGTAGTTCCTGTTCGCCGGGACCATATATCGCCGAGGGTGGGACTCGCGTGGGATCCGTTCGGAAACGGGAAGACCTCCATTCGCGCGGGAGGCGGCGTCTTTTTCGGCAGTGTTTCGGGTAACGGTTGGGGAGCGGTGGAGAACTCGCAGCCGTTCGCGGTGCGCCAGCAGTTCAGCAACGTCGCGTCGCTAACGAATCCTTACGCCAGTTTCCCGGGCGGTGTGTCTCCGTTCCCGTATATTTATTCGCCAAACAACGCCCGGTTTATCTTGCCGGCATCATTGCTGCCCATCGATACGAATTTCCGCTGGCCTTACAGTTATCAGTTCAACTTTTCAGTCCAGCGGGAGATTGGGGGCGGTGTCAGTTTGTCGGGTGCGTATGTCGGAACGTTCAGCCATCACCTGGCGTTTGGGAGAGATGTGAATTATCCCATATTCACGAGTACGGCAACCAGCTCCAATTACAACAACCGGCGTCCGATTGCGCCCGGGCTACTGAGCTCGGTTGTGCTCATGCAATCGAACCAGACGGCCTCGTATAATGCGCTGCAGATTACTGCAAAGAAAGCGCTCGGGAAGTATTTTAGTCTGAATAGTTACTATGTGTTCAGTAAATCGCTTTCGGGAGCTTCGCTGGACCAGCAATCGACGAATCCGGGAGCGCAGGATTTCAACAATGTCGCGCTCGAGCATGGGCGATCGGATTACGATCAGCGGCACACGTCGGTAACATCGCTGATCTGGAACGTCAGTTACTACACGGGAAATAGCGGTATGTTGCGAAATCTCCTGAACGGGTGGAATCTCGCGCCGATCATCACCTTCCGAAGCGGGCTGCCGTTTACCGTGACGACGGGCAAAGATAACAATTACGACGGCAGTACCACAGACCGGCCGAATATTGTCGGCAATCCGTATTTGAGCCCAAACCGCTCCCGTGCTGCTGTTACGCAGATGTGGTTCAACATCAATGCGTTTGTACCGAATCCGATCGGGACGGACGGGAACGCGGGGAGAAACATCCTGGACGGGCCGGGCCAGCGGAATGTGGATCTTGGCATTTATCGGGATTTTGCGTTCGGTGAGCGCGCAAAGCTGCAGTTCCGGAGCGAGTTTACGAACGCGTTTAATCTGGTGAGCCTGAATGCGCCGAATGCAACGCTGAGTTCAGCGAATGTCGGGCAGATCACCAGCGCAAGAGAGATGCGGCAGGTGCAGTTGGGGTTAAGGGTGACGTTTTAAGGCCTGAGACTCGGATTAGCATCGAAATAAATAGCTCACGTTTTCACGACGGACTAAAAACATCGCCCAACGCTTAAACTAAGACCTCGCCCGTGTGGGTCGTGTCGTAACCGGCGATGAATTGAAGTTTCTTTCTGAAGTCAGAACGATGCAACACGTCGATGAGCGCCCTTGCGACCGTTGACTCCAAGCACGCTTTCGTAAACGAAAGATCGAAACGTTCGACAGCTAAGGGAACGAAGTCCAAGGCGAAACAGCGGGCCGCGGATCGAGAGGCGATGCAGCAATCGGCGTGACCCGCTGCGACGGCGTATGCCGCCTCGAGGTGGCCTGTAGCAATCGAACGGTAGCCCTTTACCCGTTTGAACGGAATACGGAGCTGACGGAGGCTGGAATCCAGCAAATCCCGGCTGCCCGCTCCTTTTTCGCGATTTACGATCGTGACACCATTGCGGGCCAGATCGGCCACAGAGCGAATGCTTTTGGGGTTGCCGCGCTTTACAACCAGTCCTTGTTCCCAGACCGCGAAAGTGATGACCCGAAGCGAGGCCTTGGGGAGGAGACGCCGGATTATGGGAACGTTATAATTTCCCGTCGCATGGTCGAGAAGGTGCGAGCCCGCGACGTGGATTTTTCCCTGCTTCAGCCAGTCGAGCGCAAGCCGGCTTGCGGCGAGCACGCTAACGATCTCAATTGCAGAAGGGCGTAGCGCATCCTGCAGTAGCGAAAGTGCGGGATCGCAGCCGGCCAAAATGAGGCGTTCGCCCTGGGCAGGCAATGAAACGGGCGATTTGACGAGGACGCTCGCGTTTTTACGCGATTCAATAATGCCGTCCGCGGCGGGAAGGTAGCCGGGCATGAAAGTAGCGGGAACGGCTACCAGCCGCCCCTGCATTCGGCAAAGCCTGACAGGCTGCCCCTGGTTGACTTGAACAATAGGGAGCAAGTCGGCCTTCACCGGCTCGCCTGTTTGTTGCTCCGTTAGAGAAAAAATCTCCTCAACGGTTACGTCGAGGACGCGAGACAGCTCTAACGAAACCGCCGTGTTCGGAACGAAAACGCCGCCTTCAATGGCGTAGATGGTCTGGCGGCTGACGCCGACACGCTGCGCCAATTCAGCGGCCGAAAGTTTTCTCTTTTTGCGAATCTCCTGCAAGCTGTTGGTAACGGTCATCGAGCCCTGGGCGCGCGCTATGTCGCGTATACTTTACAAAGTATCTTAAGAGCGACAACAAATGCGCCATTTTCTCCTTCTAAACAAGCGCAGTACATCTCGCATAGCCGGGCTGCTGCTTATACTTTGCGGGTCGTTAGCGCACGCCCAGGTTTCCGCCTCGCTCTCCGGAACCGTGACGGACGCTTCAGGCGCGGTCGTCTCCGATGCAAGTGTTACCGCCAAGAACGACGACACCGGCGCAGTCCGGACTGGAGACACGAATAGCACCGGCCAATATCAGTTCGCCGCGCTGCCCATCGGCCACTATGAAGTAAGAGTTCGGAAGAACGGCTTTGCCGATGAATCGCGTACGGGCGTGAACCTGGTTGTGGGTCAGGATGCGCGGGTTGATATCGAACTCAAAATTGGCGCCGCGCGCCAGGAGCTTACGGTAAATGCAGACGCTCCGCTTGTAAGCACAAGCGCGGCCGATATCACTGGACTCGTTGGGGAGCAGGAGATTAAGAATCTGCCGTTAAACGGCAGAAGCTTCGATCTGCTTATGATGCTAAGTCCCGGGGTTGTGAATTTTACGTTTGAAAAGACGGGGGGCGTGGGTGTTTCGAATTCGACGGCGGGCAACAACTTCGCGGTTTCGGGCAACCGCCCGCAACAGAATATCTATCTGCTCAACGGTGTTGAATTTACGGGGGCCGCTGAGAACAACATGCAGCCGGGCGGAACGAGCCAGCAATTGTTGGGTGTCGATGCCGTAGAGGAGTTTAATATTCTGCGCGACAGCTACGGCGCGGAATATGGCAAACACCCTGCGGCCCAGGTCTTGATTGTGACGCGATCCGGAACCAACGAGCCTCACGGTTCCGTGTACGAATTCATGCGAAACAACGCGCTCGATGCACGCAATTTCTTCGACGGCGCGTCAGTGCCCGGGTTCACTCGCAACCAATTCGGGGCATCGGTTGGCGGGCCGGTGAAAAAGAATAAGACCTTCTTATTCGGCAATTGGGAGGAATTACGCCAGCATCTGCACCAGACCGGCGTGGATCTGGTTCCCGATAATAATGCGCGAAGCGGCTATCTGCCGTGTACATTGGTGAGCCCAGCGCCGAAGCCTTGTCCTTCTTCGGGAACCCTGTTCGTGGGTACCTCGCCGTTGATCGACGCTTGGCCGACGCCTTCGCCGGGAGCTCCGGATTACGGCGGTATATCAGAAACATTCAACAACCCTCTGCAAACGATTCGGGACGATTTCGGCACCGCGCGACTCGACCAGGTGTTCAGTGCTAAAGACACGTTGAGCGCCAGTTACACGGCGGACGACAGTGCCGATTTCACGCCTACGAGTACAAACGCTTACAGCGCCGACGCCGAGACACTGCGAGAACAGGTAGCGACTCTAGACGAAACGCATGTCTTCTCTCCGATGGTTGTGAATACAGCACGACTCGGCTACTCACGGGCAAGTTACTTCTTCACAGGCGAACCCACCCCCGGTACGCCCGCGGCAAACTTGCCTGGATTTTTGAGTGGACTTCCGGTTGGAGCGCTGGTTGTGGGCGGGAGTGCGGCCTCGAATCCTACGGCACAGATTAGTCTCGCGGGGAGCAACAACGGTAGCAATCTCGACGTTCATCGGAATATGTATACCTATGAAGACCGCGTGTCGGTGACAGCGGGACGTCACCAATTCAGTTTCGGCGCCTGGTTCCAGCAGTTCCAGTCGAATGAAAACCTTGCTTTAAGCCAGTACGGCCAGGCAACGTTTACCAGCCTTCAAACGTTGTTACAAGGAACGATCGGCACGCTCCTGTTTGACCCCTCACCCACCGAACTCAACTGGCGGTCTCTTTTCGGCGCATTCTATGCCGAAGATGTGCTAAGACTAAATCCGCGCCTGACTCTTACGCTGGGATTTCGCGACGAGTTCACGACCGGCTGGAATGAAGCACATGGGCGGGCCGCAAATTACGTTTACTCGAACGGGGCGATTGTCACGCAGCCGCATATTGGCGATTCGGTATTCACAAATAACCGAGGCACGTTTCTTCCGCAGCCCAGAGTAGGAATCGCGTGGAGTCCTTTGGGCGAGAAAACGGTGATTCGCGCGGGATTTGGAACGTTCAACGATCTTCAAGATGCGCTCGGCTATCGCACCGATCAGAAT
>JAFAQG010000663.1 GCA_019246575.1 Acidobacteriaceae bacterium | reverse complement strand
TGGCGGATGAGATCAACCGCGCGCCCGCGAAAACGCAGTCCGCGTTGCTGCAGGCCATGCAGGAGCGCGCCGTGAGTATAGACCGCGAAACTATCCCGCTCTCGCCCGATTTCTCCGTCTTCGCGACCCAAAACCCTGTGGAGTTCGAGGGCACCTATCCGCTGCCGGAAGCGCAGAAAGACCGCTTCATGTTGAAGATCCCGATGTCATGGCCGGAGCGCGAGGAGGAAGTTTCGCTCACAGACCGCATGCTCGGCGCCCGCTCTCCGGAGGCCAGCCTGGAGAGCGGCGATGTCGAGCCGGTGCTTGCGGGCGAACTCGATTCATTACGGAGCTGTGTCGAAGCCGTGATCGCACGCCCCGAACTCGTCCAATACGTGGTTGACATCGTGCGGTCGACGAGGACGCACGAAGGCATTCTGCTTGGCGCAGGCCCGCGGGCAACGCAGGCGCTTGTGCTCGCAAGCCGTGCCCGGGCCGCTCTCGAAGGCCGCGATTTCGTGACTCCCGACGATGTGCGTATTATGGCTCGCCCCGTGCTCGAACACCGCCTGATGCTTCGTCCCGAATCGGAAGTCGAAGGCGTTCAGCCCGCCGAAATCATCGATCAGATATTCAGCGAAGTACCCGTGCCGAGATGATTTCGCCTGCGCCACGCTTGATGATTGCGGCGTTGCTTACTGTTGTACCGTTGTGCACAGTTGCAGGTCTGCGGCCTTCCTCGACAGTGCCCTACGCCCTCCTCCCGTTACTCGCCGCTGCAGCGGCTTTCGACGCCCTTCGCGGTACGCGGAGTCTTGCGGCAATCACCGTTACCGCCGGTTCGCCGCTGAAGTGGTTTCGAGGCAGGCAGTCTATTGTTTCGCTTAGTCTGCATTCTGAGCAAACGAGGACTGGCCACCTCAAACTTTCGCTCGATCTTCCGGAGTCGATCACGCCAGTAGCGCCCGTTGCGACTGTCCGGCCACGTGCCGACGGCACAGTGGACATTGCCTGCGTGCCGAACCAGCGCGGGCGGTTTTCCATTTCTGTTTGCTACATCGCCGGCCTCTCGCCCTGGCAATTGTGGCACGCGCGCAGCCCAAAAAGTATCGATTGTGAAATCCGTGTCTTCCCCGATCTCGAACGGGAAACCGGCGCGAAGCCTCTGTTCTTCAAAAAGCCCGGAGGGCTTCGTCCCCAGCGGCAACTGGGTCGAGGCCGCGAGTTCGAGCGCTTACGCGAATACGCGCATGGCGACAGCTTCGATGAAATCTACTGGAAAGCGACCGCCCGGCGCGGCAAGCCCATCGTGAAAGTCTTTCAAGTGGAACGGACACAGGATGTCTACGCAGTTGTGGACTCGTCCCGTCTGGCGGCAAAGAACAGCGCGACAGATCGCTTCGTCAGCGCCGCCCTGATGCTGGCTCTCGCCGCGGAGAATCACGGCGATAACTTCGGCCTGGTCACGTTCAGCGACCGTGTCCATGATTTTGTTCCTGCATCCCGTGGGAAGGGCCACTTCTCACGCTGCCGCGAAGCCATCTACGATCTCGAAGCCCGCAGAGTGTCTCCGGACTTCGAAGAGCTGTTCACTTTCCTGCAATTGCGCATTCGCAAGCGCTCGCTCCTACTGTTCCTGACCGATCTCGGCGACCCCATGCTGGCGGAGATGTTTGTACGCAACTCGCGCATGCTGGCGCGGCGTCATGTCGTCCTGGTCAGCCGGCTCGAAAACGACTATGCGCGGCCGCTTTTTTCCGGTCCGACGCCGCAAACGGCTGAAGACATCTGTTTGAGACTTGCAGGCCATCTCCAATGGGCTGCATTCAAAGATCTTGAAAAGAACTTGCACCGGCTTGGAATCGGAGTACACTCGCTCAGGCCGGAAGCCGCGGGCATCGATCTGGTGCAGCAATATGTCGAGGTCAAACGGAGACAGGCGCTGTGATTCTCGACCTGCCGCGGTTCCTTGACGCCGAACGTCCCTACTGGGACGAGTTGAACGCTGTACTGAACGCTATCGATGCCGATCCGTTCCGCCGTCTGACGCTCGCGCAGATCACGCGCCTACAATACCTGTACGAGCGCGCGGCCTCCGCACTTGCGCGATTATCGACCTTTTCAGCAGAGCCGCACACGCGCGAGTATCTCGAAGCGCTGGTTGCCCGCGCGTATGCAGAGTGTCATGCGAATCGTGAGCGCAACGAGCGTTTTCGCCCTGCCCACTGGCTGCTCCGCACCTTCCCGCAAACGTTTCGCAGACGGCTGGGGGCATTCGAATTGGCAGCCGCGCTCACCGTCGCCGGCGTAGTCTTCGGGTGCGCCGCGCTCGTCCTCGACCAAAACGCGAAACCCGTTCTCATGCCGTTTGCCGGACTGATGCAATCGCCGGCTAATCGCGTGAAACAGGAGGAAAGCCAGCGCGGTGATCGTCTGGCGGGCTTCAAGGGTACGTTCTCGGCGGAACTAATGACGCACAACATAGAGGTCGCGTTCACCACGTTCGCTCTCGGCGCGACGTGGGGTGTCGGTTCCGCCATTCTGCTCTTCTACAACGGAGTCGCCCTCGGAGCGGTTTCTGCCGACTACACACGCGCTGGTTATACTCAGTTTTTGCTGGGTTGGCTACTGCCGCATGGCGTGGTCGAGATACCGGCGATTCTGGTCGCGGGTCAGGCGAGTTTCGTGCTCGCCTCCGCCCTGATCGGTTGGCGCGCATCTTCCGCCCGTCGGAAACGCTTGCGCCTCGCGGCCTCCGATATGGTCACGCTTGCCGGCGGAGCGGCGTTGATGCTCGTCTGGGCCGGCATCGTCGAGGCGTTCTTTTCCCAATATCACTACCCAATCCTGCCTTACAGCTTGAAAATCGCGTTCGGCGTGGTCGAGTTTTCCGCGCTGACGTTCTATTTGCTTCGAGTAGGCCGGAAATGACGCCATCAACCGAAGCATCCGGGCTCGTACTCGCACCGAGCGTCGTCAGCATCGAGACTCCGGAAGGAATTCGCTTTTCGTTGCCGCTTGCGGGCCCCGTAACGCGATTTCTGGCATGGCTCATCGATATGGCTGCGATAGCTGCTTTGTCCGGTTTCCTGGGAAAGCTGACCGAGGTCGTTGGAAGCATAAGCAGGGACGCGATGGTCGCGCTCAGTGCACTTGCTTCGTTTGCCGTTTCGGTTGGATGGGGCATGACATTCGAGTGGATCTGGCGTGGCCAGACTCCAGGTAAGCGCGTCCTCGGCTTGCAAGTTCTCGACGCAAACGGGCTCAAGCTACAGTTTTCGCAAATCGCGCTGCGTAACGTCATGCGATTCCTGGACGCACTGCCTGCGCTGTATCTGGCGGGAGGCGCATCCATGATACTGAGCCGACGATCGCAACGGCTCGGAGATCTGGTCGCAAACACAATCGTGGTTCGCCGTCCGCGCGTATCGGCGCCCGATCTCGCCCGCCTCGATCTAGACGAGAAGTTTAATTCTTTTCTCGAGGTGCCGCATCTTGCGGCGCGGCTGCGGCAACAGGTGTCACCGGAGCTCGCTCAGATCGCCTATGAGGCGCTCCTCCGCCGCGACGAGTTGAGCGCAGAAGCGCGTATCGAAATCTTTGCTGAAGTTGCGGACCGCTGCAGAGCGAGCGTGAAGTTCCCGGACGAAATCACCGCTTCGCTCACAGATGAGCGCTACGTGCGCAACACGCTGCAAGTTGTGACGATGAAGGGCAGTTTTCGCCGGCGCACGACGAAAACTGCCTGAACGGGACCGATACTCAAGGCGCGTTTTCCGGCTTAGAGCTTCACGGTCACGGTCTTGATTTCGCAGTATTGCTGCAAGCCGTATTCGCCGAGCTCGCGTCCGATGCCCGACTGCTTGAATCCACCGAATGGAGCCGCGGCGTCGAAGACGTCGAAGCAATTCACCCACACCGTTCCGGCTCGGACATTATTGGCGATATAGTGCGCCTTCCCGATGTCGCGTGTCCAAACAGCGGCGGCGAGGCCGTACATGGACGCATTCGCGCGCTCAACCAGGTCGTCCATATCTTTGAACTTCAGGATGCTCATGACGGGACCGAAGATCTCTTCCTGCGCGATCCTCATATCGTCTTTCACATCCGCGAACACCGTCGGCGCAACGAAATAGCCGCGATCGCCCACGCGCTCTCCGCCGCACATCAGCTTTGCGCCTTGCTGCTTGCCCGCCTCTATATAGCTCAGCACCTTGTTGAACTGATCGTTATCGACTTGTGGCCCCTGTTCGGTCTTTGGATCGAACGGATTGCCGACGGTGCGCCTTTTCGCGCGTTCCGTACTGCGCTGGACGAACTCATCGTAAATCTTCTCTTCGACAAACGCGCGCGACCCGGCGCAGCAGCATTGGCCTTGATTGAAGAACAAAGCGAAGTGCGATCCTTCGACGGCCTGATCGAGATCGGAATCCGCGAATACGATGTTCGGACTCTTGCCTCCCAACTCCAGCGTGACTCGCTTCAGGTTACTCTCCGCGGCAGCCTTCATAATGAGGTGTCCCACCTCAGTGGATCCAGTGAAGGCCACCTTGTCGATATCCATGTGCCGCGCCATTGCGCCGCCCGCCGTCGGCCCGTAGCCGGGCAGAATGTTCACTACGCCTTCGGGGAATCCCGCTTCGAGGATAAGTTCGCCAACGCGGAGTGCCGTCAAGGGCGTCTGTTCCGCAACTTTTAAGACGACTGTATTGCCGCACGCCAACGCAGGTCCCAGTTTCCAGGCCTGCATCAGCAGCGGAAAATTCCAGGGAATGATCTGCCCGACGACGCCGACCGGCTCGTGGCGCGTATAGCAAAAATAATCGCCGGCGATCGGGATGGTCTTGCCCTGGACCTTGTCGGCCCAGCCCGCGTAGTACCTGTAGCATGCGACGACGAGCGGCAGGTCGGCCGCCGCCGCGACATGCCGTGGTTTGCCATTGTCGAGCGCTTCGAGGGTCGCCAGCTCGTCCGCGTTTTTCTCGATCAGATCCGCCAGCCGGTTGAGCAATTTTCCGCGCTCGGACGCCGACATTCTGCGCCAAGGGCTCTTGGAGTGGAATGCTTTCCGGGCAGCCTTAACGGCCAGGTCAACGTCTGCGCCGTCTGCCTCGGCGACCTTAGCCAGCACCTCGCCGGTCGCGGGATTAATCGTCTCAAACGTCTTCCCGGATACACTATCTACCCACTGATTGTTGATCAGGATTTTTGTCTGCCTGATCGGAACCTGTGTCGCTTGGGGTTCAGTAAGAACAGTGGCCATGGTTCATCTCCTTTAGATCTGCGTGGACCTTCAGCAACCTCATCATATGCCAAAAGGGCCAAGCCCGCGATCGGCTACCGCGTAAGCACGTTGCGTCCAAATTGGAAGGCCGGGCCGATCGACAGGCGCACCGTATTGCGGCTGTTCAACAAGTCGGGAAAGAGATGGTCGTGTACGAAATCGAATTGCAGCCGCAACGCAAAGTGTTCGGTTACGTTGATATCTGCGCCGCCTCCGAATCCGTAGAAGGCCGTCCATTCCTGCTTCTTGCCAGATGGCAGGAGCTGCCTGACGACTAGCGTCGAGATCGCATCTTGGGGATGCGGCGTCGCTGTCTCGTGAACCGCGCCTGCTGATGGCCGGATAAACAGCGTCAGCGCTCGAAAGTAGTGATCCGAAAATTGCGGACCAGCCGCGAAATTTTGGGTCGTCGAATCAATCGGCACTGTCAGGCTGTATCCCGGCGGAACAAGGTGCAAAGCAACAAGCTGCGCGAACGTCGTTCCCAGTTGTTGCTGTAACGAGCTCTTTAGCAAGCTTGGAGTGAGGGATGTATGACCGTTCCCTGCGCTGTAATCGACACCGACCGTCAGCCACTTCCGCAGCCTCACACCGCCTTGGGTGTGGAAACCGCGTTCCTGCAGGTTGATATACGGACTATTGAGGTACATGAAGCCGCCGTATACGTCGTAGTGTCCGACGTAAGTCTGCTGCCCAAACGCCTGGAAAACGAGAAGAACCGCACCTACAGCAAGTCTTATTCGCATCGTCCGAATACTTTATCAGTAATCCTTTTAACGCGGATAGGAATTGGCCTCGTACCATCGAGATTATGAGAATTCTGCTGTTTAGCGGAAAGGGCGGGGTGGGCAAAACCAGCGTCGCGGCGGCCACCGCCGTGCATCTCGCCGAAGCCGGTAAACGAACGCTCGCCATGAGTGTCGACCCGGCTCACAGTCTCGCCGATTCCTTCGATCTCGGCGGCGCTTTGTTTCACGGCGCGACATCGGATCCGCTAAACATCGGCGAACGCCTGTTCATCCAGGAAGTCAACATCAATCACGAGATCAAGCGTTACTGGAGCGATATCTCCGCTTACGTCACCTCTGTCCTGCGCACTAGCGGCCTGACTGGCGTGCAAGCCGAAGAGATGGCGATCTTCCCCGGTATGGAAGAGCTCAGCGCCATGATGTATGTGAACAAATACCGGAAGAGCAGCGAATTTGATGTCATCATCCTCGATTGCGCTCCCACAGCCGAATCGCTGCGCTTCATCAGTTTGCCGACCACGCTCGATTGGTATATGAAGCACGTTTTTCATCTCGAGCGCAGCATTCTCAAAGCCGTTCGGCCGATTGCGAACCGTATGAGCCCTGTCGAACTCCCGCCCGACAGTTATTTCCGCAACATCCTATCGCTTTTCGAGAAGATCGAAGGGATCGATACGGTGCTCGAAGACGCGAATATCACAAGCGTCCGGCTTGTCACAAACGCCGAGAAAATGGTGCTTCGCGAGACCCAGCGCGCGTTTGTCTATTTCTCCTTGAACGGCCTGGTGGTGGACAGTATCGTCGTGAATCGGCTAATTCCCGAAGAGGTGCAAGATGGCTTTTTCGAGCATTGGCGCGAATCGCAGCGTGACACTCTCGCCGAGATTGAACAATACTTTGCGCCCGTGCCTGTGCGCCGCGTTCCGATGTTTCGCGATGAGGTTTTCGGCATCGACCGGCTTGGTAAACTGGCGGCCGCATTGTATGAGCCCGGCGAAGATCCCGCCGCCATTACCTCGAGTTCGCCTCCGTTCTCGTTCGTGCGCAACGGCGATACGTATGAAGTGCTGGTCGATTTTCCGTTTGCTGATAAAGCGGAGATCGGCCTCTTCAAAGAAGATGATGCGCTTGTTATCGAGGTGGGTACAATTCGTCGTCATGTAGGACTGCCGACCATGATGGCTGGACTAACTCCGGTTAAAGCTCAACTTGACGGACGTAAGCTGAGAGTAGAGATGAGGGAGCAAAGATGAGCGAAGCTGAACAGGCCGCGGGAAGTACTGCGCGCCCGCATGCACATGCTGACAGGATCTTCGATTGTGTCCGCGACGGATTGCAAGCCATTGCGGATGCATTCACGCCGCCGGAGTCGGCCTGCCGGCATTTTCGCGAGGCGCGAATCGAAGTGCTGCGCGGCATCCGCGCCATGGTCGATCACCGCATCGAACGCCTCTCCCGGCCCAAAGACACCGGCACGCGCGTAGTGGTCGAGTAGACATCCAGGCGCTCGGACCTCTACCGCAGTCGGACCAGATCAGCGTTTAGCAGCAGCTGCATGCATTGCACGATACAGAGGGTTGTTGCAGTTCGGACAGTTTTGCTCTCCTGCCGCTAAGTCGCGAATGCAGAGCCGGTCGACGTCCTCAACGCTGCACTGATAGATTTGCTTCAGCGGCAGATCGGCCGCTTTCACGCGATATTGCCCGAATTCCAGAGCTAAGATCTCATCCGCGTTGCTGTCCGCCGTGCGGCTTCCGGGCCGGCTGTGAATCCAAAACTGGCCCGAGGAGGGTTCGTAGTTCGAGTACGTGAAACACCGCCCCAAGCACGCCCGGTCCAGGATATGGCAAATATAAGCAATACGCGAACCTATCGCAGGCCCAATAGTCACCACGAACCGTGTTCCGTAAGGGAAAGCATTCACCATCCGTCGGCCCTGTTCTTCGAGTTTGTTCAGCCTGCCCGTATCCTGATACAGCCAGGTGAATAGAATTGCTGCTCCCAAACCGAAACCCACCATGTGCCATCGCCGCGGCTGCAAGCAGCCGATAACGCAAACTCCGAGCACGGCTGAAATGCACGTCGATCGCGCAACGAGCAAGGCCACCGGCGCCGGATACTGGGGCATATAGATGACCTCTGGAATCAGAGCGGCCGAGACCAATAACACACCCCACAACTCAAGCGCAATGCGAATGCTTGCGCTTGTCCCACCGGCCTCGTCGCGAATGAGCCGATATAGCGCTCTCTCGCGGATCAGCCCATACCCGATTGCGCCAACCATAAATGCGAGCAGCGCCAAACCCAGCGCATAATAACGCCGGCCATAAAGCATGAGCTGGTCGGATCCGTTCATGCGGAAAAACGGAGTTTCCCAAACCATGGTTTGGAATCGCAGGATATAGAAATGGATCGCGATCAGCACTGCGAGCGCAAGAGCAGGTGGAATCCACCGCTTCCAGCCCTGTGTTAGTTGCGAAAGCTTCACGTAAGTAATGAACGCAATCATTACCAATAGACCAATCGGATGAGCAAGAAATGCCAGTACGGCAATTACGGCTGCCGCGATCCAGTCTTTAAACGCGCCTTGCCAAACCGCCGCAATTCCGAAGAAAGCCAGCCCGATCGAAAGATAATAGTTGAGAAAACCCATCTCGAATGTGTAACCGTAGGCCACCATCGCGAGCGCTGGGGCGAGTAGCCACGGAGGTCTGCGGCTCGCCGCCGCGACGAACGCAAACGCTCCCCAGAAAAACACCAGAACACAGACAGAAACTGTTACCCTTTCGGCTGCGGAGTAACCTAAGTTTCTACCGATTTCGTAAAGTAAGACATCAACGAGAATGTTGTTAGATTGAGGAGCAACATACAGGTCGCGCACCTTTCCCTCATGGATTAATTGCACGAGCCAGGCGTTATATACGTGGCTACCAAGGTCTCCCGCTTCGATGCGAGTGTGCCAGAAGCACGGTACTAACACGAGTGCAGACACAACGAATACCACCCAATGTAAGTGCCAAAAATTCGCTGCCGCTCGGAGAGCCGTATTTGGGATTGTAGGCGGTTCGAAAGCGAGGCTTGCGCTCATTCTTTAAATCGCGAAGATGCCGACCTCAGTGCGAAGCCGGCACGGCAGCCGCCTTCGCCTTCCTGAATATCCTGGTCAAGATAGATATCGCGCGGTCCACTTCCTGCTCCGTCAGAACATACGGAGGCAGAAAGCGTACCACCGTATCGTGCGTGACATTAAACAGTAAGCCTTCCTTGATGCCGTCCAGGACGAAATCTTTGCACGGAAACTCAATATCGACGCCGATCATCAGCCCGCTGCCGCGCACTTCCCTAATAAACGGAAACTTGCGTGCTAACTCGGTCAACTTCGCACGGAAGTAGTCGCCGACGATATTGATTGCGGGCAGTAGGTCTTCAAGGATGTCGAAGAACTCGAGCGCCACCCGGCATGCAAGCGGCCCTCCCCCGAATGTCGATCCATGCATGCCGGATTTGATCGCCGATGCCGCCTTTTCATTCGCAATCACCACGCCCAGGGGTATGCCGCACGCCATCGGCTTGGCTGCAAGAACGACGTCCGGCAGAAGCGCCGGCTCAATGAGCTGATACGCAAAATGCCTGCCCGGTCGTCCAACACCGCACTGAATCTCATCAAATACCAGCAGGGCATCGTACCTGTCTGCCAGTTCGCGAGCCTTGCGCGCGAACTCCTCGGACAAAGGTAATATCCCGCCCTCACCCTGAATGAACTCCAGCATGATGCCGGCCGTGTTTTCACTTACCGCCTGCTCCAGCGCTGAAACATCGTTCCGTTCAATAAATCGTACCCCCGGAATCAGCGGCTCGAAATCTTTTCGGTACTTACTCTGCCCTGTTACCGACAATGCCCCGAGGGTACGTCCATGAAACGAATTCTCAAGCGATACAATCTCGTTCTTCCCGGGGCTGACGGCATTTCCGTGTGCTCGAATCATCTTCAGGGCTGCTTCGGTCGCCTCGGTTCCCGAGTTACAGAAGAAACTACGCTGCAAGCCGCTGATTGTTGCTAGCCGCTCGGCCAGACGCCCCTGGTACTCGTGATAGTAGAGATTCGAGCTATGCAGTAGCAGACCCGATTGTTCGCGGATTACCTTCGTAATGCGCGGATGTGCATAGCCAAGCGAATTTACTCCGATGCCGCTGATGAGATCGAGGTAACGCTTGCCGTCGAGATCGTAAACGTAACAACCCTTGCCGCGGTGAATGGCCAACGGATAACGGGCGTAGTTCTGCACCAGATACTCGCGCTCGAGTCCCATCAGCTGTTCGAGCGATGTCTTCGCCGTGGAAACTTGTGGCTCGGGTGGTAGCGTTGCGGCCATAATTCATCATACGGACGGTCGTTTTCCTACGGCCGAGCGCCGCTGCGCGACCATGGCCCGCGCAGTTCCTCGATCCGGTTCTCGATCACATCGGCCCGCCGAAAATTCTTCAGCTTCAACAGTCCAGCCGCCGCCATCTCGAGCGCGCGCCGTGGCATGAGGCCGATCAACTCGCTCTCCTCCACTTCAACCCCTTTCTCAGCGGCCAGCCGCTCGACCTCCGTGTAGACGACGTGTACCGGCGTTTGCTCGAAATCCGTGAGATTCATCGAAACCTGAACCAGATTGCGCGACAAAAGAGGCAAGCCGAGCGCTTTCACGCCTGGAAATCCGCCACTACTTGCGCGCATTCGTTTTGCGATCGACCTGGCAAGCTCGAGATCGTTCGACTTTAAATTGATGTTATAGGCGATTAGAATCTTTCGGGCGCCGACGATCACCGCTCCTGCGCTCGGATGCAGTGCCGGGCCGCCGATATCGGGAGCCTTTCCGGGATCCTGCAGAACTGCTTCGCGCAAACCCTCGAACTGCCCTCGCCGTACGTCTTCGAGCTTCGTGCGATCTGGACCCATCGCTGCCGCTTCGTAGAAATACACAGGGATCCCGAGCTCATTCCAAATTCGATTGCCCGCTTCGTGAGCGAGCGCGACACAATGCTCGAGCGTGACTCCGCCCAGCGGCACGAACGGCAACACATCGAGGGCCCCGAGCCGGGGATGCACTCCGCGATGCTCGCGCAGATCGATCAATTCAGCAGCCTTCGCGGTAGCACGAACCGCCGCCTCCACAACACTCGACGCCGGCGCGGCAAACGTGATTACGCTGCGGTTATGATCCGGGTCGCTCGTCGAATCGAGTACCAGAGTGCCCGTCACACCGGTGATACTCTGCTCGATTGCTGCCACGCGCGAGAGCTCCCGGCCTTCCGAAATATTCGGAACGCACTCGATCAGCTCACTGTTCATCAGCTCCAGCGCTCAACGTGAAGCCGCAGCTGCGAACCGTGTACGATTCGACACCAGCGTGCCGTTACGCACAATAAGGCCGACGTGATTAATTCCGAACTGGCGCGAGATGTCACGGTAATCAGGCACCATCATGACGAGAATGTCGGCGCGTTTTCCACATTCGATGGTTCCGGTGAAATCGCCGCACCCGACCGCATGTGCGGCATTCACAGTCGCCGCGGTGATGGCTTGTTCTGCTGTGAGCTGTCCTTGCACGATAGCCAGCCACAGCGCCATCTGCATGCTGAAACCTGGAGAAAGTTTCTCATCATAACCTGAGGACAAGGCTATCGCCGCTCCTCGATCTGCCAGCTCCCGCAACGCGTGCCCGCTCGGGCGTCCCAGTTCGCTAGCCGGCGCGAAGACGAGAATCGCACGACTGCTCGCGAGCAGCGAAATCTCCTCCGGTGTTAACGCGGACGAGCACATCACAACGTGCGGATCGGCCTGCTTCAACAGTGTTTCGAGCACCGCCGCACATCCGCCTTCCCACACCAGCTTGACCGCGAGTTTAGCTTCGCGCACCAGATCGAGCAGTTCGCGTTCGACACCCGGCATGCTGCCGCTCACGAACTCCACGAATTGAACCAGCTTGCGGCGTGTGAGAGTTTCAAGCGTCTGTTCGAAATCGCGCAATTCCTGCTCTTGCTGCGGCCACCGTTTCACGCGCCAGGTGCGAATCATCTCCACCGGATTTTTTCCCACCTTCGCAAGTTGCCTGAGGACCGAAATGTCGGAGCGAAAATCGTTGGCCTCGGCGCCCGCCTTCACCTCCGCCGTGAGCGTGCCGTGCTGTAAGCAGGAGCGCATGAGTGCCAGGCCGTCATCATACATCTGCCGTGGCTTCTTTGTCTTGTTCGAGCCCTGCGTTAAACTCCTTTGATCGCGGCTGACAGTCACACTTGCATCAACGAATCCCGGCATCACAATGCTGCCGCGGACGTCAATGTTGATCGCCTTTCGCGATTCCTTCATATTTTCGATACGCCTTGTGTTCCCAAGGGCGAAAATATTGCCGTCCTGAATCAGGACTG
>JAFAQG010000254.1 GCA_019246575.1 Acidobacteriaceae bacterium | reverse complement strand
TCGGGCTCAGCGCGTTTCTGACGGGACGTTTTACGGGGCTTGCTAACCAGATTCTCGACGAGAATCTTGCGCTTTCGCGCAAGCGCCTGGTAGCAGTGTCGCTCTTGTCCGTCTTGAGCACCGGCGGGTATTACGGCGCTTACGTGTGGGTGATTTATCAAACCGTGCGTGGCGCGATGAGCATCGGGACCCTGTTCTTTCTGACGCAATCGATCATGAACGCCTCGAGCAACATCTCGCAGGTCTTTTCGACGCTTTCGAGCATCGCGGATCAAGCATTGTTCCTGACGGATCTGCTCGCGTTTTTCGACATGCGCCCCACGGTCACCTCGAAGCCGAGCGCTTTGCCCGCGCCGCGACCGATTGAACAAGGGTTCGAATTCCGCGATGTTTCTTTTGTGTACCCCGGCACAGAACGGCTCGTGCTGCAGCGGCTGAACTTTCGGCTGGAACCGGGAGAACGCATCGCGTTGATTGGCCAGAACGGACAAGGAAAAACGACGATTGTGAAGCTGATGACCCGGCTCTACGATCCGACAGCCGGCCAGATATTGCTGGATGGGATCGACTTGCGCGAGTACGAACTCGAGGGCCTGTGCCGCGAAATCGGGGTGATCTTTCAGGACTTCATGCGCTACGAGATGACGGCGCGCGACAACATCGCAGTGGGACGGATTGAATACATCTCGGACATGCGGCGGATTCGCGGCGCCGCCGAGAAGAGCCTGGCAGCGGGAGTGATTCAGCGGCTCGCGCAGAAATATGAGCAGATGCTGGGGCGGCGGTTTGAGGGCGGGGTGGATCTCTCGGGAGGCGAGTGGCAGAAGCTCGCGCTGGGCCGGGCGTATTTGCGCGAAGCGCAGGTCCTGATACTCGATGAGCCGACGGCAGCTTTGGACGCACGCGCCGAGTACGAAGTGTTTAAACGCTTCAACGAGCTGACTGAGAGCAAGATGGCGCTGTTTATCTCGCACCGGTTTTCTACGGTGCGCATGGCGGAACGAATTATTGTGCTCGAAAACGGAGCGATTGCGGAAGAAGGGACGCACGAGCGGCTGATGGCGCGGGGAGGGCGCTACGCTGAAATGTTCGAGCTGCAGGCGTCAAGCTATAGGTAAGCACCTTTCGCGAATGACTGAATCGACCATTCAAGCCAAGGCAGAGCCCGCGCATGCGCAACACGCGGCTTTGACCGATGCGGAACGGACACTGCTGCGCGAGCATGCGACTCGAACAGCGCGCTCGTGCGCGTGGCTTTCTCCGGGGCACCGCTCGCCGAGACCGATGCAGATGTTCCGCAAGAGCATCAGACGGCTAGCACGGCTCGAGCACGAGCTGTATCACCTGCGCTCGGGCGAACCGTCGGACGATTTGAAGGTTCTTTACGACAGCTTTCGACTGATTCGCACAGACATACAGGATCTGCACGATGGAACGAAGTTTCTGACGAAGCTGCCGGCGGTGCGCACGCCCACGGACGAGTCGATTCCGCGAGCGATTGTGATTGCGCGGGCGCTGCTGGTTGCGACGAAAGACCGGCTCAGCGAAGGCGAATTTCTGTTCTTCCTGGACGCCGTGCAACAGATCGAGCCGCTGCGCTTGGCTGAGCTCGGTGGAATGCTTCCGGCGCTGAAACTGGTGCTGCTCGAACGCATCGCCGATGCCGGTTTTAAGGCTCTCGAAGCGTTTCGGCGGCATGGGGCGGAAGGCGCGTCGTACGATCTCGCGCGAATTATTGCTTCACTTCGGTTGATCGGCGAAATCGACTGGAAGGAACATCTGGAGCAGCTTTCGCTAGTGCATCGCACGCTGAACGGCGATCCCGCGGGCGTGTATCCGCGGATGGAATTTGAAAGCCGCGAAGCATACCGGCAGCAGATCGAGCGCATTGCGGCGCACGCCGATATCGGCGAAATCGAGCTGGCCCGCCGCGCCGTGCAGATGGCGACGGATGCGGAAATACCGGCGTCTGCGCCGGAAGCTCTGCGTACCCGGCTGCGCCATGCAGGCTATTACCTGCTCGATGACGCGGGCTCGCAGGAGTTGCTGCACCAGGCAGGATACCGGCCCTGGTTCGGGGCCAGCGTGCAGCATTTATTGCGCAAGTATCCGGACGAAATCTACATCATCGGCATCGAGTTCGTGACGCTGATGACGGTGGTCCTGCTGCTAATGAGCCTGGTGCCGACGCACGGCGGCTGGGGACTCATCTTCAGCAGCCTGCTGCTGGTGATTCCGGCCACGCAAGCAGCGGTGGAATTGATGAATTATCTGGCGACAGCGATTCTCTCTCCGCGCCCGCTGCCGAAGGTGGATTTTTCGCAAGGCGTCGATGCTTCGTGCGCCACGATGGTGGCGATTCCAACGCTGCTGCTGAACGATCGGCAGATCCGGGATCTGGTAGCTGACCTCGAAGTTCGTTACCTGGTGAACCGGGATGCCAACATCTTTTATGCGCTGCTGACGGATCTGCCGGATACAGCGGAGCCGGCCGGTGACGAAGATCATCGCGTCGACCTTGCCAGGCGCCTGATTGAAGACCTGAACGAAAAATACGCGAGCGAGCCGTACGGCGGGTTTTATCTGTTCCATCGGCATCGGATTTACAACCCGCGCGAGGGCGCATGGATGGGTTGGGAGCGCAAACGCGGCAAGCTGCTCGATCTGAACAAACTGCTGCGAAAGGTGTACGATCCCTTTCCCGTGAAGGCGGGTGACCTGTC
>JAFAQG010000537.1 GCA_019246575.1 Acidobacteriaceae bacterium | reverse complement strand
TGGACTGTCTTTGGGCGTGTTGATCATCGAGGGCGCCCAGCACAGCGGATCGGCCATAACAGCCAAACTCGCGATGGATCAGGGCAGGGAAGTCTTCGCCGTGCCCGGCAATATCACCTCTAAAATGAGCTGGGGACCCAACCTGCTCATCAAGCAAGGGGCGAAGCTGGTGCAGGAATGGAGCGACGTCACGAACGAGCTCCCGGTCGCGGTCAGGCGGGAGCTGGTCAGCAGAGCCCAACAAAAAGTTTTAATGGAGGGTATCGCGGAGCAGCCTGCAGCAGCCCAAAACGGCTCCGAGGAGCCCGTGAAAGCCCTCGCCCGCAAGCTGCTCAACGTCTTGCAAGTCGATGTACCTCAGCAACTTGAGTCACTGGTTGAAACTTTCGAGGGGGTCTCCTCATCTGAGTTGATCGGCGCACTCTTCGACCTCGAAATGTCCGGCCTGGTCCGCCAGCTCCCCGGGAAGAATTTCATCAAGGTGTGGTAAAAGAGTAGCGTTCAGGGGCAGTCCAGCCCCGCAGGATCGAACAAATGGCAAAATCACTCGTCATCGTGGAGTCTCCGGCGAAGGCGAAAACTATTGGAAAATATCTTGGCAAGCAGTACCTGGTCAAGGCCTCGTTAGGCCACATAAAGGACTTGCCGAAGAAGGATCTGGCCGTGGATGTCGAGCGTGACTTCACGCCCAGGTACGAGGTCATCGAAGGCAAAAAGAAGCTGATAGCCGAGCTCAAGCAGGCGGCTAAGGGTGTGGATTCGGTCTACCTGGCGGCCGACCCCGACCGCGAGGGCGAGGCCATCTGCTGGCACCTGAAAGAGGAGCTGGAGCCCAAGAAATCGGACAAACCCGCCATTCACCGCGTGATGTTCAACGAGATCACGGCGAATGCCGTGAGAAAGGCTTTCGACCAGCCGCTCCCCGTTAATGTCCATCTCGTCGAGGCCCAGCAGGCTCGCCGCGTGCTGGATCGCCTGGTCGGCTATAAAATCTCGCCTCTTCTTTGGGATAAGGTTCGGCGCGGCTTATCGGCCGGACGCGTCCAGACGGTTGCGCTGCGGCTGATTGTCGAGCGTGAGCGCGAAATCCGCGCTTTCGATAAACAGGAATACTGGACCATCGATGTCGCGCTTCATGCGAAGAAGCCTCCGGTCCTCGCTGCGCGCCTGAATAAAAGGGGCGAGGAAACCCCGCAGATCGGCAACGAGCAGACGGCGAAGAGCATTGTTGACGATCTCGACGGTGCGACTTACCTCGTCAAATCGGTTACAACCCGTGAGAAGCGCCGCAACCCGGTGCCGCCGTTTATTACGTCGACTCTGCAGCAGGAGGCCTCCCGGAAACTGCGCTTCAGCGTGAAACGAACCATGATGCTGGCGCAGGGTTTGTACGAAGGAAAAGAGATCGGCAAGGAAGGCTCGGTTGGTCTCATCACGTACATGCGTACGGATTCGACCCGCGTCTCCGAAGACGCATTGGCCGAGGTTCGCGGTTTCATCACCGAACGCTACGGTCAGACTTACGTCCCCGGATCGCCGAATGTGTACCGGACTAAGAAAGACGCCCAGGATGCCCATGAGGCGATTCGCCCCACTTCGGTCCTTCGGACGCCGGAGTCGCTCGAGAAGTATCTTCACGAAGACGAGCTGAAGGTTTATCGGCTAATCTGGATGCGCTTTGTAGCTTCACAGATGACGCCGGCGGTGTTCGACCAGACAACGATTGACGTCAGCGCAACCGGAAATAGCGGTGGGACGTACGTATTCCGCGCCACTGGGACTGTTCCAAAGTTCGACGGCTTTCTTAAGGTCTACGAAGAAGGTAAAGACCAGAAGGATGAAGACGATGAGGAGCTGAAGCACAAGCTGCCCGTCGTGACCCAAGGCGAAACGCTGCGCTTCAAGGACATTATGCCGGAGCAGCACTTCACGGAACCGCCGCCGCGTTACAACGAAGCGACGCTCGTGAAGAAGCTGGAGGCGGATGGCGTCGGCCGGCCTTCCACGTACGCTTCGATCCTGTCCACCATTCAGGACCGCGAGTACGTGAAGAAGGATGGCGGGAAGTTCGTTCCGACAGAGCTTGGCATGGTGGTGACAGATCTGCTGCTCGACAGCTTCAACGATCTGTTCGATGTAAAGTACACCGCCCGCATGGAAGAAGAACTCGACGAGATCGAGGACGGCAAACTTCAGTGGCGCGACGCGATGTCCGAGTTCTACGAGCGGTTCACCCGCGATCTGGACTACGCAGCGCGGAACATGACAGATATCAAGCGCATGGAGAAACCGACCGATCTTACATGCGAGAAATGCGGCAAACCCATGGTCATTAAATGGGGCAAGCACGGCAGCTTCATCGCGTGTACCGGATATCCGGAGTGCACCAATACGCGCGAACTCACGGTCGATCTTCCCGACGTAGATAAGGCCGATCTGACCGAGCAGGATGAACAGGAGTACTGCGAGAACTGCGGTCGTCCGATGGTGCTGAAGAAGGGCCGCTTCGGGCAGTTTTATGCCTGTTCAGGTTATCCGGATTGCAAGACCACGAAGCAGATCGGCGGCGAGCAGCGCAAAGATGTTCCACTCGAGGAGAAGTGCCCGCAATGCGGCAATAACCTCGTGCAGAAGTATGGCCGGTATGGCGAGTTCGTCGCGTGCAGCAATTACCCCACTTGCAAGTACGTCAAGCAGAAAACCATCGGCGTACCTTGCCCGAATTGCTCGCAAGGCGAAATTGTGGAGCGGCGTTCGAAACGGGGCCGAACGTTCTACGGCTGCAATCGCTATCCGGACTGCGATTTCGTGGCCTGGGGCAAGCCGATTCCCGAAAAATGCCCCGAATGCGGCAGCAGCTATCTAATCGAGAAATGGTTGAAAGCCGGGCCGGTCGCGCAATGCCCGAATGGAGAGTGCAAGTACAAGCATCCGCTCGAAGTTGTGGCGGAGAGCAGCGTCGCATGACCGCCGCGCAGTTTTAGAAAATAAACCGCTTTGTTTGAAACAACTGGACTGACGAACCTCCGTCGGTAATTGTCCAACCCTTATCCAGGTCCACCGCCTTAGACCATAAGGTTCCATTCAGCGGCGTTAAGGTGATCGCCGTACCGTTGTCGTCGATCGTGACGGAGTCCGAAGTCGACTGAAACCGGAATAGGAACACCCCTGCAGTTCCCGCCGTGCTTTGTAAGTCCAGTTTGTTCATGAACGCCTCCGGTGGGTTCGGCACGGAGCGTGATTCGGCTACAGTCTTGCCGACGGGAACTGGGTTCGCGAAAAGGATGCTGGGATCGAGGTAATACGAACTGGTGTACAGGTTGGCCTGGGGAGTCAGAAATTCAAAGTGAATGTCAGAGAACCGGCCCGAGTTAACGAGAGCGGATATCTCCTCCACAGATTGACCTACACCGGTTGATTCATCAAAGAAGAACAAGCCGAAGGTCGGACCCGTTGCCGACCATTTATCATCGAACGGATCGTAGTATTCGACTAACGCGTGTGACTCATAGGCAGTGCCTGTCAGCGTGGTATTCCGCGTTCGGGCGGCTATTCCTGCCCCATTGAGAAGAGATGTAGCGAGATCTGCATATTGCGCGCAGGTTGCCGTGTCCAGC
>JAFAQG010000536.1 GCA_019246575.1 Acidobacteriaceae bacterium | reverse complement strand
TTGGTTGAGGATGTTGCAGGCGCTCTGAAGATCATCGATGATTCTCGTGTGCCATTCAAAAGCTTCCAAGCGGGCGTAGGACCGTACGGCGAACCCCAGCTTGTAAAGCTTGTTACCAAACAATTGAACCTCATTCCTCACTATGGCGGTCGTGCTAAGACGATGCGTACTCCCGATTGTTGGTCGCGGGCTCCTGGGCAATTGAGATCAAGATTGCCCGCCCATTCGGTGACAACGGGAAGCTTGCGGAAAACTGGTCCGTCAATCTGCTTCATCCTTATAGCGGCAACACGAGCTTATTAGGAGACTGCCTGAAACTTCAATCTCTTGATTGCGGTGAACGAAAGGTCGCCATGGTGATCGGCTATGAACACGATCCTCCCCGGGTCAGTTTGGGACCTCTTTTACAGTCATTCGAGATCATCGCTCGCGAAGTGCTGTCGATACACCTATGCGAGAGGGCGTCCGCAGCGCGGACGCTGGCTCATCCAGTGCATCAGCGAGTTGCAGTTGTGGCTTGGGAGGTCACTCCATCTTGCGGTTCGGTGGGATTGATGTGACTTGAGCATGCGGAGGCTACGGACAGTATCTCCTTCCCAGCGCATGATTTCGCGAGCTACTTCAAAACATGGCGGCCAGCCGCGAGGAGCTGTTCGGCGTGTTTTAGAGCTTCGGGAGTAATGTGGTCACCGGAGAGCATGCGGCCGATTTCGCGAGCGCGTTGCGCGGCATCGAGTTCCTCAATCATGGCAGTAGCGCGGCCTTTCTTCTCCTTCTTTGAAACGGCGTATTGATGGTCGGCGAATCCGGCGATTTGCGCGAGATGCGTCACGCAGATCACCTGGTTGCGCCGCGATAACGCTTTGAGGCGTCTTCCCACCGCAGCCGCTGCCGCGCCGCCGACTCCTGCGTCCACTTCATCGAATACGAGAGTTGGCATTCCAGTGTGGCGGCCGGTGTCGCCGATTGCCGTCTTTAACGCAAGCGCGATTCGGGAAAGCTCGCCGCCGGAGGCGATTTTCTCCAGGGGCCGAAGCTCTTCACCGCGATTCGGTGAGACCAGGAATGCGATTTCGTCGATTCCGGTTGCCGTCCATGCACCCTGCGTCACCGCGACCTCAAAGCGGGTTCCGCCCATTGCCAGGCTCTTCAATTCGCTTTCGACTTGCTTGCTGAGCCGCCCGGCCGCGGCGGTGCGGGTCCGGCTCAATTCGCCCGCTAGCGATTCATATCGCGCCGCCAATTCCGCCTGTTGTTTTTCGAGGACGGCTTTGTGCTCGCTGGCATTTTCGACTTCATCGGCGCGCCGCCTCACGTCCTCTAAGAATGCAAGCACCTCCTCGATTGAGCCGCCGTATTTGCGTTTCACGCGGTCGAGCGTTGAGAGGCGTGACTCGATTTCGTCTAATCGTTTGGGATCGCCTTCGAGTTTGCCTAAGTAATCGCGCAGCGCATAGGCCGCGTCATCAACCCCCAAGGCGGCCTGGCGGAGTAATGCGCTCGTCTCTGAGACGCTCGGGTCGATTCGCGTTAATTCGTCGACGCGCTTTAGCGCCTGCCGCAATTGCGTGCTTGCGCTTTCCGGAGATTCATATAGCAGCTCGAACGCGGCTGAGGCGTGTTCCTGCAAGCGAGTTACGTTCTGCAGAACTCGCCTCTCGGCTTCGAGCTCGGCGTCCTGGCCCGGTTTGGGCTGCGCAGATTCGATTTCTTTGCGTTGAAAGGTCCACAGATCGAGAAGCCGCAGCTTTTCCTGTTCGTTTTGGCTGAGTTGCGCAAGCTTTTCGCCTACAGCGCGCCATTCGGCATACGCAGAAGCCACTCGACTCCGCAGCTCTTCTGCTCCTGCGTATTGATCGAGCAACTCACGCTGCGCGGCTTGCCGGAACAAATCTTGCTGCTCGTTCTGCCCGTGGATGTCGCCTAAGGCGGGCGCGAGCTGGCGTAGAAAACCGGTTGTGACGGGTCGGTTTGCGACAAATGCGCGCGACTTGCCGGTTGATGTGATCTCGCGCTCGACAATCAGTTCTTCGTCGCCATTGTGCTCGATGCCGGCTTCTTCGAAAAGCGCATTGCTTTGGCCAGTCTGTTCGAGTGCAAAGATACCGGAGACACGCGCTCGCGCTTCTCCTGTGCGGATCATTTCGGTTGAAGCGCGCGCGCCAAGCAGCAAGCTGAACGAATCCACCACGAGAGATTTTCCGCTTCCTGTCTCGCCCGTGAGAACATTGAGACCTTCTTGAAAACGAATGCGAGCCTGCTCCACTACGGCGTAGTTCTCAACGATCAGTTCCAGCAACATAAGACTGAGTTAAAACAAGCGCTCCCTATAATAAAGGTGAAATAAGGAGAGGACACGTACTATTGCCCTTTGTGCTGGTTCCCACATGGCTCGATCTTACGATGTGGGACATCATTCAGAACCTCAGGCCGGTTCCTTTAGCTGTCATCGTCTTACTGATTCTTTTCTCTTTATTTTCCTGG
>JAFAQG010000535.1 GCA_019246575.1 Acidobacteriaceae bacterium | reverse complement strand
TGGAATAGGTTTTCGATTGCCTCTTCGTCTTTCTTCCTGAACGTCTCGCTGTAGCGCCCGTATCGAAGAGCCAGGGAATTTGTCTGCAGAAACATTCGCTCGCGAATCGTTTCGAGAGTAAAGTAGTCGTTGCCTAAGATATCGATGTGTACTAAACGGCGTCGTGGACCGAGCGCGATATAGTAATCGATGATTTCCTCGTCGTTCTTCTCGGGTTCGGTCTTGAAAGTGACCTCTACGTCCGGATAACCGCGGGACTGGAAATAATTTTTAATGTTGCCCGCGCCTTCGGTGAGCAAATCATTATCGACGGAGCCTTCCTGAAACACCGGCACGAACGCTTCTAACTTTTTTCTTTTGAGCTTCGCCTCGAGCGCTCTAATGGTGATTTTAGGGCCGGCATCGATCTTCAGCGTGGGCTTAACACGATTGTTCCTGGAATCGTAATCCAATGAGTCCACATCGACACTCGCCGTTAGCCGCTGCTGCTTCGCATATTTCTTTTCAATGCCGTCTATCCCCTTGTCAGTCAGTGCCGAGGTTACCTGCCGCCAATAATGGATGATGGGTATGCGCCAGCCGGTAGCGCGGATGATGGTGCTATCCGCAAGCTTCGTATCTCCTCGAATCGTAGGTGTCTCGTAATGGGCCCGCTTCCCCGAGTTAACAAGGAACCGGATTGTTACTTGATTTGTCTCGCGATCCAGAATGGTCGCTGCGCCCGCGGCTCCGGTGTAAAGACCGTTGTCGCGCATAATCTGTAAGACCCGTTTCGTTGCGGTCTCGACGTCCTCTGGATTGAATGGCGTTCCCAGATACAACTGCGCGTGGCTGAGGATTGCGCCCCGGCTCGGCGGATCGGAAAACTTACCTCGAGCGCCGACGTGGCCAACGAACAGGCGGGCCCGCGTGATGAATCGGATTGAAACACCGTTTTGATCCGGCTCGGCATCCACCTGGATGTCATCGTAAAGCCCGCTCGCAAATAGGTGGTCGATGGTCGCCGCCACCTGAGACGGTACGAGCGGCTCACCAACACGAATCAACTGCATGTCCTTCAAATCGCGCTCATCAATGGGCTGCTTCGCCGGTTGAAATAGAACCGAGGTAACGAGGCGGCCGCTGAAATCTTGCTGTGAATAGGCGGCCGTCGCAAGAGTCACGGCCAACAGCGTTGGCCAGACGCAGCGTCCAACCCGAAAGAGTAGGCTCTTCATCTGTAGTGCTGCGCGATTGCAGGGACACAGACATGCATCATAAGCGCTGGTGACTATGGGCTGCCGCACTTCGTCGACGCGCGCGGAATCTTCCCTGTTACAAGTGTCTCAGGCTGGCTTCATTCGACTCGGAACGCCGACAATAAAGCATGACGCCGCAGCGCCTCAAGACCTTATTGGCTGCCACATACGACCGCTGGAGTGAACACAATGCGCCCCGGCTTGGAGCGGCGTTGGCTTATTACTCACTGCTCTCAGTCGCACCGCTTGTTATTTTGCTTGTCGGCATCTGCGCACTGGTGTTCGGTCACACCACCGCAGAGCGCGACGTCGTAAACCAGAGTAGAAACGTGCTCGGAAATGGCGGAGCGAACATCCTGAAAACCCTCATCGACAATGCGCGTCACCCCGGGGCCGGCATCCTCGCCAGTGTTATTGCTGCAGTGACTCTTCTGTTTGGCGCTTCCGGGATCTTCATCGAGCTGCGCGATTCGCTGAACACCATCTGGGATGTGCCGCCTCGGCCCTCGAAAGGGTGGCGTGGCATGGTGGCGCAGAGACTCGCGGCGTTTGCCATGGTGCTCGGGTTGGGACTTCTGCTGATTGCATCGCTGGTTTTGAGCACAGCCTTCGCTATCGTCCAGAAGTTCGCAACGAATATCGTCCCAATGCCGGAAGCGATCCTTGCCGAGGTGTTGAACGTCCTCATCTCGCTCGCGGCGCTCGCGGTCCTCTTCGCTCTGGTATTTAAGTTCGTTCCCAACGCGCCGCTCTCTTGGCGAGATGCCGGAGCAGGTGCATCAATCACGGCGGTTCTCTTCATCATCGGGAAATCGCTGCTTGCGCTCTATCTCACAACGGCCGCCGTTGGGTCGCCCTATGGCGCAGCCGGGTCTGTGGTCGCCTTCGTTGTTTGGGTTTATTATTCTGCGCAGATCTTCTTCTTCGGAGCGGTGTTCACGAAAGTCTACACGGAGCAGGGCGGCGCATCCCGCGACACAAGTCGCGACTCCGCGACCTTGGCGCGTGGTCAGAGTGCAGGCAAATCCTGACTGCAGCGGTAAAATAGTGATTTCCCCCTGCTTTTCCAATGATTTCAGCCAGTAATGTCAGCATGCGGTACGGAGGCAAGATCCTATTTGAGGACGTCACCACTTCCTTTTTGACCGGCCGCCGCTATGGTCTTACAGGCCCTAACGGAGCCGGTAAGTCTACCTTTATGAAACTGCTTTCGGGCGAGCTAGAGCCGCAAAAGGGCACAATTGTCCGCCCAAAGAAACTCGGCGTTCTGCGACAGGACCAGTTTGCTTTTGATCAGTATCGAGTTGTCGACACCGTGATTATGGGCAACATGCCTCTGTGGAACGCTCTCGAAGAACGCGAGCGACTGTATGCGAAACCCGAGCTGACGGATGAGGACGGGATGCGGCTCGGCGAACTTGAAGGCATCGTGGCGGAAGAGGACGGCTACTCGGCTGAAAGCGACGCCGCGGTTCTGTTGGACGGCCTCGATATTCCCGAACCGCTGCACCATCGCCGCATGGCCGAGCTTCAAGGCGGCCAGAAAGTTCGAGTCCTGCTGGCACAGGCGCTGTTTGGCCGCCCGGAAGCGCTGCTGCTTGACGAGCCAACCAACTATCTCGATCTCGAATCCATTCACTGGCTGCAAAACTTTCTCACCCATTACGAAGGAATACTGGTGGTCATCTCGCACGACCGCCACTTTCTGAACAGCGTGTGCACTCAGACCGCTGACATCGATTACCAGACGATCATCACTTATCCCGGCGGTTATGACGACATGGTTCTGCAAAAAACGCAGATCCGTGCGCGCATCGAGGCCGAGAATGCGCAGCGCGAAAAGAAGATCGCGCAATTGAACGAGTTCATCGCTCGCTTCTCCGCGGGTACCAGGGCCAGCCAGGTGACCTCGCGGAAAAAAGAAGTCGAGCGCTTACAAACCACTGAGCTGGCGAGGTCGAACATCCAACGCCCGTTTATTCGGTTCGAGATGAAACGGCCCTCAGGCCGGCACGCGCTGGAATTCAAGGCCGTCAGTAAGGGCTACAACGGTTACCAGGTCATCAGAGACTTTTCTGCTTCGGTGCAGCGCGGCGAGAAAGTTGCGCTGATGGGACGGAACGGCGTTGGCAAGACAACCCTGCTCAAGGCGCTACTCGCAAATGGGCCCGGTGTGGACGACCCCGATGTCGGACTCGACTCGGGCCTTGTCAACTGGGGCCACGAGGTCCAGATCGGATACTTCGCGCAAGATCACCGGGCGGGAATCCGAAACGGCACCACAGTCGCAGAGTGGCTGCATGATTGGGACCCGCAGGCCTCACGCGAAGAGATTCGCGGGTTACTGGGTCAGATGCTATTCAGCGGCGAAGAGGGGCTGAAACCAACCGACGCGCTGTCAGGAGGGGAGGCAGCGCGCCTGATCTTCTGCAAGCTGATGCTCCAAAAGCCGAACGTTCTGGTTTTCGATGAGCCGACGAACCATTTGGATCTCGAATCCATCAACGCCCTGAATATCGCGTTGCAGAAGTTTGAGGGCACGGTGCTTCTGGTTACACACGACGAGGACCTGGTGGACGAAGTAGCCAGTCGAATCTGGTACTTTCACGACGGCGGCATCGAGGACTTCACGGGCACATACGAGGAGTACTCCGCCGTCGCAGCAACGTAGCCGGACTTAGGTAACGGCCAACCGAGCCGATTCGACGTTTTCGAGAAACCACCGGTAAGTTGTTCGAATGCCCTCGGCGAGCGGAATGGAATGCCGCCATCCAAGTGCGTGTACGCGGCTTACATCGAGCAGTTTCCGGGCGGTGCCGTCCGGCTTGGAGGGATCGAAGACGATGTTGCCCCGGTATTCAGTAGCATCCGCAACCATCTGCGCCAATTCGCGGATGGTGACGTCTTCGCCCGTGCCGATATTGACGATCGCGGGGTCGTTGTGATGCAGCATGAGGAAGACGGCCGCGGAAGCGAGGTCGTCGACATGCAAGAATTCGCGGCGCGGCGTGCCCGTGCCCCACACGCTCACCTCCGGCCGGTTCTCCGCTTGCGCTTCGTGGAACTTTCTGATCAACGCGGGCAGCACGTGCGAGTTGTTGAGATCGAAGTTATCGCCGGGGCCATAAAGGTTCGTTGGCATCAGAGAGATGGCGCGAAACCCGTGCTGAATATGGTACGCCTGACATAGCTTGATGCCGGCTATCTTCGCGATTGCATACCACTCGTTCGTCGGCTCAAGGGCACCGGTGAGTAGGTATTCTTCCTTCATCGGCTGCGGCGCAAACTTCGGATAGATGCAGGACGAGCCCAGGAATTCGAGCTTCTTCACCCCATGCCGCCAAGCGGCGTCGATAACGTTGACCTCGATAGCCAAATTGTCGCGGATAAAGTCCGCCGGATAGCTCGAGTTTGCGAGAATTCCGCCGACCTTCGCCGCCGCCAGGAACACGTATTCGGGTCTTTCAGTTGCGAAAAACCGCTCCACTGCCGACCGATCTGTAAGATCGAGATCCTTCCGCGACCGCAGCAACAGATTGCCGTAGCCTTGCGCGCGCAGGTAGCGCACAATAGCGGAGCCTACCAGGCCCTTATGGCCGGCGACATAAACGCGACTATTCTTTTCCATCTCAGGCCTGCGACGCGCCTGCGAATTTCTTATCCGAAAGGAGGCGCTCTTCTTCTGCGAGTCGCAGGTCACAGGTAACCATCATGTGAACAAGCTGTTTAAAGGTCGTCCTGGGCTTCCATCCCAGAGTGTCGCGAGCCTTCGTTGCATCGCCGAGCAGGTAATCGACCTCTGTGGGGCGGAAGTATTTCGCATCGATTTCCACATACTTCTGCCACTCGAGACCGGCGAACGAGAATGCCTCCTGCAGGAACTCCCGTACGGAGTACGATTCGCCTGTTGCGACCACAAAATCG
>JAFAQG010000516.1 GCA_019246575.1 Acidobacteriaceae bacterium | reverse complement strand
ACTTTCCGTACGTCATCACGACCTACCGTTTGACCGAGCACCATACCGCGGGAGGGATGAGCCGCTGGCTGACGTGGCTTTCCGAACTGCAACCGGAGATGTTCTGCGAAATTTCTCCGGAGTTGGCGGCAGAGCGCAAGCTGAAGAACGGCGGCTGGGCAACGATTCGAACGGCGCGCGGCGAGATCGTGGCACGCGTACTGGTCACGCAGCGTATGCGTCCGTTGAAGATCAAGGGACACATCGTTCACCAGATCGGGCTTCCGTATCATTGGTCGAGCAAGGGTCTGGTGCGCGGCGACGCCGCAAACGATCTGATCGGCTTTGTCGCCGATCCCAACGTTGTCATCCAGGAATCGAAAGCATTCACCGGAGATATCCAGCCCGGCCGAAAGAGCAAAGGACGGCGGCGGATTACAAGCGGGTGGTTCGGCGCAAGTGTCGCTCCCGAAGGCGAAAAACGCGACTTGCCCGCTGCCCGCCATAAACCGGAATCCAGCCACGGCTACAAGGCGCAGTCGACCAAGGAAGGCAACTAGCGCATCGCCATGTCAAAAGGCTTTTTCACCGATACCACGCTGTGCATCGGCTGTAAGGCATGCGAGGTCGCCTGCAAGCAGTGGAACCAGTTGCCTGACGACGGATTCCTGTTCACTGGAATGTCCTATGACAACACCGTGCACCTGGGCGCATCGACATGGCGTCACGTCGCGTTCATCGAGAGGCCCGTCGCATTGCAGGCGGACCAGGAGAACGGAGCTTTTTCGTGGCTGTTTTCATCCGACGTTTGCAAACACTGCGCACGCGCGGGTTGTCTCGAAAGCTGTCCGACCGGAGCGATTATTCGCACCGAGTTCGATACCGTGTATGTGCAGCCGGATGTCTGTAATGGCTGCGGTTACTGCATCGTAAACTGCCCGTTCGGGGTGATCGATCGCAGTGAGGAGGACGGCAGGGCGTGGAAATGTACGCTCTGCTACGACCGGCTGCGCGATAACATGATTCCGGCCTGCGCCAAATCTTGTCCAACGGAATCGATTCAGTTCGGCGATCTCGAAGAACTGCGCGAGCACGCCGGCAAGCGCGTCGACGACTTGCACCAGCAGGGCATCACGGATGCTTACCTCTACGGAGCTTCGAAACAGGACCAGCCCGGGACCGAAGGGCTGAACGCCTTTTTCCTGCTGGTGGATAAACCCGAGATCTACAATCTGCCGCCCGATCCCGTGGTTCCCACAAAAAAGGCCAAAGCCGCATGGTTATCGATGGCGGCAAGTGTGGCGGGAATGGCGCTCGTGGCCGCAGGAAGCGTGCTGTTCGGGAGAAACGGCGATGGCGTATGAGCGCCGTAAGCCGGCAGCGTACGTGGGAGAAGATACCCGCTCCCGACATCAGCGATCCGACTTATTACGATCTTCCGCTGTTGCATGAACCCGTATGGGAATGGGCCATTCCGCTCTATTACTATGTCGGAGGCGTGTCGGGAGCATCGATGGCGCTCGCGGCCGCGGCTCAACTCAAATCTGCCGATGCCTTCGATTCACTTATTCAGCGATGTCATCGAATCGGGTTCGTAGGCACAAGCCTCAGCAGCGCTCTGTTGATCTGGGATCTGGGACGGCCGTCGCGGTTTTTAAACATGCTGCGCGTCTTTCGTCCCACGTCCGCGATGAATATGGGTGCGTGGATCTTGTCCGTTAGTGCGGGAACCGCTGCCGCGACGGTCGTATTGCCCCGCCGGGCCGGCATTCTGCGCAGCGTCGGTCACACGCTGGGTTTCATATCCGGCGTGTTCGGGCTGGGGCTTGCAACATATACGGGCGTGCTGGTCGGAAACTCGGCCATACCCGTTTGGCAGGAATCGCGCAGAGTTCTACCGGTCCTGTTCGGCGCGTCCGCTGTGGCGAGTGTAGGATCGTTGTTCGATTTTTTCGAACATGTCGAGCAACGTCGGGTCACGGTTCTGTTCGGGAATATAGGGCGCTCGGCAGAGATCGCAGCCGGAATGGCGATGGAGCGCCAGGCAGGCCGCGTTCCGCGCGTTGCGCACCCGTTGAAGCGCGGCATTAATGGCCTCCTGTGGAGAACAGCGAGTCTGCTGACGGCGACAAGCCTTGTGTGTTCGCTTCTACCGAATCGCACGCGCGCGAAGCGCGTCGCCGCCGGTGTCCTCGGCACCATGGGCTCGTTGCTCATTCGGTTCTCGGTGCACCATGCCGGCGCGATCTCGGCGCGGGATGCACGCGCCTCCTTTCACCATCAGAGGGCAGGACACGGGGGCAGGGAATGAGCGCGACACCCTCATGCGTAAGCGTACGGACGCTAGATGTTCGTGAGCATTGTTCGGCCTTGCTGGACACCCGCTTTCTTGAACACGGCCAGAGACGCATCGAGTCCCATCTTCGCGGCCTGCTCCGGGGGCACGTCTTTCAAGCGGCCGAAGACCTCTACGCTGAGCGCGTCGTTGTACCCGATCTGTTCGAGTGCTTGCAGAAAGCCAACTAAATCAATCACCCCTTCTCCCGGCAACAGCCGCTGGTTGTCATGAACCTGCTCGGGCGGAAGATTCACAGCATCATTGAAGTGGACGTGAACAATGCGTTGCCGTCCCGCTTTGAGGATGTCTTCGGTTGTTGCTCCCGCCCAGTGCCAGTGCCACGAGTCGAGCAGCAAGCCAACATTCGGGCCGCAGTCCCCCGCAAAGTTCAGCATGTCCTCCATGCGCCAGATGAATTCGTACTTGAATTTTTTCCGGAACTCGAGCGGACCCAGAAACTCGAGCCCGAGCCGCACGTTGTACTTGGCCAATATGCGAGCGCTTTCCGTAAAGCGCGCCTTGTAGATGCGGCGCAACTCCGCGCATGGCGTATCGCTCGAGGACATGATCGCAGTCACCATGCGCGGACACTCGATTGCTGCCGCGAACTGGGCGGCCGGTCCCAACTGTGATAACGAAGCCTCGAACGCTCGATCGTCTTTGTGATACTCGACCGGAAACGCGAGCGCCGCAGGCATGACTCGCAATTGCTTCAGCAAACGTCGCGTTGCTTCCGCACCGGTCTCCATCGCAGGGCGCAGCATTACATCGGTTCCGGGATAACCCACTCTTGAGGCGAGTTCCGCGAACTGGGGCCACGGCACGCGGCCGCCTACCAGAACGCTGTTTAAGGCCAGAAACATGGAGCGCATCGGAATCTGCACACCGGCTTCGGCGAGCATCGGCGAGGCGGCCAAGTTTGTCATCAGCGTGCGCCTGGTGAGCCGGCATCCGAGCATTCGAACCGATGATACAGCCGCATCACCGGCGGCTCCCAGCGGGATACGATAACAGGTGGGGGAAATATGAACCGAGATCCTGTGCGGAATCTAACAAGGCGCGATGTACTGGCAAATGCCGGCGCGGCTGCCGTTGCTACATTCGGTGCGCCTGTGCTCGCCAAAGCGGCGGCCCCGGCCAGCCCTGTTTCGATCGTGCGTTGCCGCACTTATCAGGACTTCCCGGCCCGGCTCTCCGTGGCGTTCGATCAGATCGGCGGAATCGATACGCTCATCCGCGGCAAAACCGTCGCTCTGAAACTGAACTTGACCGGAAACCCGAAGAACTGGCCTCTCACTCCGGATCTTCCTTATCGTACGGACGCAAGCACCGTCGCTGCCGTCGTCCATTCTTTCGCCAAAGCCGGCGCGCGCCGTGTTCGCATCATCGAGAGCTTCTTCCCCGCATCCCAGGATCTCGCGCTCTGGGCGCGCTACGGCATCGACGTGAACGCGATTAACAATCTCGGGACCGAAGTCGTTTGGGAGAATGTTCAGAGTCTCGGCCATTACAAGCAGTATGTGCGGCTGAAGGTGCCTTATGGCGGTTACATGTATCCCGCCTATTACTTGAATCCCGCGTTTACGCAGTGCGATACGTATGTATCTTTTGCAAAACTGAAGAATCACTGGATCAACGGCGTGACCATGTCGATGAAGAATAACTTCGGCAACACGCCGTGCTCGCTTTACGGCGGCGATTGTGGTCCGAACGGAAACGAAACTCCGACGAAAGAACGCGGCGACGTGCTGCACGCCGGAAAGACAAAAGCTCCGGCGGGCGTCGATGCCGAGCTGCATCCCGATTCGCCGCGCGATCCCGGTTACCGCGTTCCGCGCGTCGTCGTCGATCAAGTTGCTATCCGGCCCATTGATCTCGCGATTGTGGACGGCGTCGAAACCGTACGCGGCGGCGAAGGGCCGTGGCTTCCGGGACTCGAGCGCATGACGCCCGGTGTCATCCTGGTTGGACGCAATCCCATTTGCACCGATGCGGTCGGAATGGCGGTGATGAGCTACAGCCCGCAGGCCGATCGCGGCGCCTCGCCGTTTATTCGCGGCGATAATAGCCTCAAGCTGGCAGAAGCGGTCGGACTCGGCACGACCGATCTGAACCGGATCGAAGTTGTCGGCTTAACTATTAAGGATGCCAAGATCGACTTCGGTCCCGGCGCGGTCGGCAAGAAAATGAGCGAGCTCAAATCCTGAGCCCGCATCCGGACTTCGCTGTCAGAACGTGTACCCTAACGCGATCTGATACGTTCGCGGCGCGACGAAATGCGTTCCGCTGAAAGTGGACAGGAAATTATAAAGCGCTACTTTGTTTGTGAGATTTGTTATTGTCACCCGTAGCGTGACTCTGCTTGCGTTTTCGCGCTGCAGTAGATTGTCGGTTCCAACAGATAGATCGAAGAGATTGCGCGGCCGGACGCGGTCCGGGTTGTGATCGTCGTCCTCCCTTCCGGTCTGCGGCAAGGTTAGCAGGGTTGACCGGCCCACGCCGTTGCAGGGTGTGATGGGATTCTGCAGTGTTGCAAGCACTCCATTGCAGGAGAAGCCAATGTCCACCTGCTGCGCCGCCGTCAGCATCGTAGCGGCCGCTACATCCGGCACGCCGCTCACCACAAGGCCGCTATCGTAGCGCCAGATGAAATCGATCCACGGTCCGTTCTTTCCGAACTGATAGCGTAAGTTCGTCGTTTGCTGGAAGGCCTGATCGTGGTCGATGCGGAAGACTCCGTTTTTGCCCGCCGTCGACTGGAAGATCAAGCCGCCGACCTCGGGCGGAAAATACCGCGCTCTGCTATGCCCAAAAGTCATGTAAGCCTGGAAGCCGTGAAGGTTAGTCGTACTGACTCGCCCGGTTACTCCGTCCGTCTTTGAGTTATGCCACGCGATCGGGAATGTTATCGGCGTGTTAAAAAGCACATCGAAGTCGTAGGCGTTGTGGGTGTATTTCCAGAAATAATCGGCGTCGACCAGGATATACTTTCCAACCCTCTGTTGAAGTCCTGCGTTGAATTGATTGCGGAAGCCGGGTTGAATCGGCACGCTTCCGGCGCCAAACACGTTCTGGGCTAGCCCGCCGGATCCGGTCGCGCTTGAGAGTAAAAGGTTTTCGTTGAACGGCGTCTCAAACGTCCGCGAGTACGATGCCCGGAAAACCGTTCCCCAGCGCTTTTCTAAGTACGAGATTCCCAAGCGCGGCTGAATCCCGTTCTTTGCCACTAAGCCGTTGTACTGGTCGTCTCGAAGCCCGGCGTTGACCGTGAAATTTCCGACCGTGATTTGATCCGTTACATAAAATCCAGCTTCGTTGATGTTATGAAATCCGCGGAAATTGAAGAGGCTACCGCCGCGTGTCAGGTCGTACGGCACAAGTCCGGGCAGCAGGTTCGGGTTCGCCTGATAGCTCGGGTTGATCGACGGGCAAGCCGCAGCATTAGTTACGCGAGGCAAATCGAGCGCATTGCCGCTCGCATCCAGGCAGACCGGGTTAAATGTCGGGTCAGTAAGGCCGAGCGCGAAATTCTCGAGCAATCTCGTCTGTTGAATCTGGCTCCCGAACTTCAAGTTATGTTTCCCGCGTACCGTCGAGACATCGACCTTTATGCCGTAATTCGTCAAGAAACGGCTTTGGGATTCGGTCACCGGCGTGTCGCTGAAAGGATCGCGGCTGCCGTAGTAGTTCACCTGATCCCTTCGGCCCCATGCGTTTAAAGTCAGCAAAGTAGTCGTACTAAACGTGCGCTGATATCCGGGCGCGATGTTCCAGGTCAGCACGCGTTGTCGCTGATCTTGCGCGAGCTGATCGTAGCTGTTCGGCACGTCGAACCAATTCCGCGCGACAAACAGGTCGAGATGGAAGGCATCGCGGCCGTTCGGCTGAAAATCCAGACGGTCGAAGATATTCTCGTTGTTTCCGATGTCATGAATGGGAACAAATTCCGGCGTGTCGAGAAAGCGGCCGGTGCGGATACCGTTTATTGCGGTGAAGTTGCCGAATTTCGAGGTGCCATAGCCGAAGGTTGCGTCTTCACCCCAACTTCCGAACGAGCCCCAGTAGCTTTCGATACTGCCGAACGGCCGCGTTGCCCCTAGCGCGGACTTAGTAACTGCGTTAACTACCAGGCTGGATTTATCGCCATATTCGGCGTCCGGCGCACCCGTGATGAGCTCCATACTCTGCAATGCGTCCGGAGGTATTTGAGTAGAGAAGACCTTGCTCTGCTGATCGCTGATCGTTTGTCCGTCGATGACGAAGCTAACCTGTGCATGATCTCCGAGCGGATGAAA
>JAFAQG010000256.1 GCA_019246575.1 Acidobacteriaceae bacterium | reverse complement strand
GGCGGAATCGCACAGATCATGCCGGCATTTGCAACCGTCTTTGCAATTACCATATTCAGCTCCGCGGGTCTGCCGTTGCTGAACGGCTTTATTGGCGAGTTCACGATATTGTCGGGGGCATTCGCAGTCAATCGCATCTGGGCTGGTATCGGGGTGACCGGTATCGTGCTCAGTGCGGCTTACTTGTTGTGGCTGTATCAGCGCACCATGATGGGTCCGGTGCGCTATGAAGCGAATCGCAGATTGCCGGACCTGACCCTTCGTGAGCGACTGATCGTAGTGCCACTCGTCGCACTCGCGTTCGCGATTGGAATATATCCCGCGCCGCTGTTCACAACGCTTCGACCTCCAGTGGCCGCGCTGCTTCAGCAAGTTCAGCAAGGGTCTCGGCCGTGAACTTTCTTGCACTCGTTCCCGCCGTATTAATGGCGTTGTTTGGCTGCGCCACGCTTATTCTGGACGTCGTATCGCCGCGAGCGCAGGGCGAACCGCGAGAGAACGGATGGATTCTTTCGCTCAACGTGTCAGGTCAGATTCTTATCGCATATTCATTTGTTCGCCAGTGGCAAGCTCTGCGGCTAGACGCAACCGGCGGTATTGTTGCGCTGCAAGGCGCCATAACGATAGATGCCCTTTCGTTGTTTACCAATGCGGTCGTGTGGCTCGCGGTTGCGGTTCTGCTGGCCATCTCCTACCGTTATCTCGAAATCGTTCGAGAGCACCGCGGCGAGTACTATGCGCTCGCGGTGTTTGCGCAATGCGGAATGTACCTCATGGCTTCGGCTGTCGATCTTATTGCGCTGTTTATCGGATTGGAACTTACCGCACTTAGCTTTTACATTCTCGTGGGCTTCACACGCGCCGATCGCCGGTCCAATGAAGCCGCGCTGAAGTACTTACTCCTCGGCGCGCTGTCTTCGGGGTTCGTGCTGTACGGGTTTTCTCTCCTATATGGCGCAACGGGGTCCACAGAACTCGCGGACATATCGACTGTGGTGGCGCAATCGCGAAGCAGCCATCCGTCTCTCATCGTGGCCACCGTGGCGATTGTCGTCGGGCTGCTGTTCAAGGTGTCGGCCGCGCCATTTCACACCTGGGCGCCGGATGCCTACGATGGTGCTCCGACGCCGATCACTGGTTACCTCTCAGTCGCGTCGAAGGTGGCGTCCTTTGCCGTGCTCATCCGCCTGTTGTCGGGGCCGCTAGCTGCCGCGCAATCGAGTTGGAAGCCGCTGCTTTCCGCCATTGCAGTCGCGAGCCTCACAATCGGCAGCATTGCCGCGATCACACAGGACCGCCTGAAGCGCCTCTTCGCATACAGCGGGATTGCCCATGCAGGTTACCTTCTACTCGGGTTTGTCGCGGGGTCGCCGCTGGGTGCGGAGGGCATTTACGTTTATCTGCTGGTCTACGCGATTATGAACCTCGGCGCATTTTCGGTTTTGACAGCGCTGCGGCGTCGAGGCATCTCGGGCGACTACGTCTCCGACCTGCGCGGGCTCTCGCAAACTTATCCCGCCCATGCTGCGTTATTCGCGATTCTGCTCTTGTCTCTCGCGGGCATCCCGCCCACAGCTGGATTTATCGCCAAGTATTTCATCTTTGCAGCGCTTATTCAGACACACCACATCACGCTCGCGATCACCGCGGCAGCTTACGTTGTGGTCAGCCTGTATTATTATTTCCGCCTTGTGCGTGAGATGTATCTCGAGCCGGTTGAGCAGCGGGAGCCACTCGCCGCCAGCACCGGTGTTCGCTTCGCCCTCACGGTAACGGCCTCTCTGACTCTGTTGCTCGGACTTTTCCCGGAGCCCGTGTTAACAAACGCGCTGCTAGTTGCAGGTGTGCGGCGGTGACATCGCTGTTCGCAAACGCCTGGGTACCGCACGTTGCAACGGGAATCGTGATTCTCGCGATTCTGCCGCTGGCCGTCGGGTATTTGGTTCTACTCGAACGGAAAGTGTTGGCGGACCTGCAGGCGCGCCTTGGTCCCATGCGCGTGGGACCACATGGCCTGCTACAGCCGATTGCGGATGCACTCAAATTGCTGCTCAAAGAAGACGTCCGGCCGGCTCATGCGGCAGGTCCGCTGTTCATCGCCGCTCCGCTCATCTCCGTAGTAAGCGCACTCGTCGGGTTCGTCGTGATTCCGTTCAGTATCGGAATCTTTGTCGCCGACCTGAACATCGGCATTCTGCTGATCTCAGCGGTTTCTGCCCTAGGTATCCTGGGCATCATTCTCGGAGGGTGGTCGTCGAACAGCCACTACCCCCTGCTTGGCGCTTTGCGCAGTGCCGCGCAACTCGTCAGCTACGAAGTGGCGCTTGGCCTCGGGCTTCTTGCATCTGTAATGGTCGCCGGGAAATTAAGTCTCAACGCAATCGTCGATCAGCAGCGCGTGGCACATCGGTGGATCATTTTCTCCAATTACGGTGCCATGATCTTACCGTTCGCCGTCTTTCTCGTGGCTGCAATCGCCGAGACGAATCGCGTGCCATTCGATTTGCCCGAAGCGGAATCAGAGCTCGTAGCCGGGTATCACACCGAGTTCAGTGGATTTCGCTGGGCACTCTATATGCTGGCCGAGTGGGGCAATGTACTCGTGGTCTGCGCCGTTGCGGTAACCCTGTTTCTCGGGGGCTGGTTGCGCCCGTTCCCGAACGTTTCCTGGCTCGGCTACGCGTTTGACGCAGCGCTTCCGCTGCTTACGTTTTGCGCCCTGGCCGTCTATTGCCTGCATCGTGCCAGGCGCATGTACTACCGGTATGAGGCCGGAATCCTGGTAGCGCTCGCGATCGTGTTCTTTGGGGCTGGCGCCGCGTTTCTGATA
>JAFAQG010000788.1 GCA_019246575.1 Acidobacteriaceae bacterium | reverse complement strand
GTCAGATTTTCTTCTCTGATCCCGCTAAGCGCAGAGAGGAAACAGGACTGACGGAGAGTTGGTGGGATGCAGGCCGGCTGCGCGTGAGTCATCGCATCGATCCCGAAGTCGACAGAGCGTTTCCGTGCGCCTATCCGGGGGGCGGTTCAAGCGCCTTCGACCGGAGGAAATTTCTCGAATTAGGCGGCTTCGACGAACTGCTCCGACCTTTTTATTACGAAGATACGGATCTCGGCCATATGGCATGGAAGCGCGGCTGGAAGGTACTGTATGAACCGCGCAGCGTTGTCTTTCACGAGCACCGCGGAACCATTGGGCAGACCTTCTCGAAGCCATTCATCAACACTGTCCTCAAGAAGAACAGCATTCTCTACTGCTGGAAAAACATACACGACGGGCGCATGCTCGTGTCGCACTTCGGTGCCTGTCTCATGACATCCGTGTTCGCCATGTTCGCACAAACGTCTGCGGGCCGGAGCACGTCACTCGGGTTACTTAAAGCGACGCTGCAGTTGCGGGAAGCAATCCGGGCACGCTGGCGCGCGCGGGAGTTCGCTGTCATCTCGGATCGCGAAGCCTTCCGGCGTCAGAAGGGCGGCTACTTCAGAGATCGGTTCGAAGCCCCCCAATCCGTTGCTCCCAGCCGCTTGCAGGTACTATTCGCGTCGCCTTATCCGATCGAGCCCCCCGTGCATGGAGGCGCCGTGTTCATGAAGAGCACGCTCGAAGCGCTTGCACCGCTTGCCGATGTGCATCTGATTTCTTTCCTCGACAATGCGAGCCAGTTGAAAGCCCAGGAGCCGTTACGGAATACCTGCGCATCGGTCGAGTTCATTCCCAGGCAACAGCCCTCCCGAAGGAATCCCGCGAGTCTACTTCCACGCGTCGTAGACGAGTTCGCGAGCCGCGATTTCGACTGGGCGATCAACCGCATTACTTACTTGAAGCGAATCGATGTCGTACAGCTCGAATACACCATGCTTGGGCAGTATGGCGTGGATTTCAATTCCATCCCGTCCTTTTTGTTTGAGCACGACATCGCGTTCCAATCCATGGGTCGCCGGCTGACCGCCGGCGACGTCAAGCCCGGCACAGCGGTCGCGTATATGCAACTGCTCCGCTACGAGCTCAATATCTTGAACCGGTTCACTCGTGTGCAAGTGTGCAGCCGCGAGAATCAGGATTATTTGCTTCAATTTGTACCGCAGCTGAGAGGCCGGATCGATCCCGATCTGCGCGCTATCGTGAACACGCGGGCGTACACATGCGTCGCGGCTGGACGTGAGCCGGACACCATGCTGTTCGTCGGCAGTTTCAATCACGCGCCGAATGTGCAGGCGCTGAGCTGGTTTCTCGAGCGTGTGTTTCCGCGTGTTATCGACAACGTGCCTGAAGCGAGGCTCGTTGTCGCGGGATCGGGGCGGTCGAAAGAACTGGGCGAGAAGCTCCAACACCCGAATCTCGAGCTCAAGGGGTTTGTGCCTGATGTCCGAGAGCTTCTGGAGCGTCACGCAGTTTTTCTCTGCCCCATCTTGAGCGGATCGGGTATCCGCGTGAAGCTGATGGAAGCCTTCGCCTCGGGCATACCCGTCGTATCCACGACGCTTGGCGCCGAGGGACTCACGAAGGTGAGCGGTGACGTCTGCGAGTTGGCCGATTCGCCGAACGAGTTCGCAGCGGCGGTGATTCGACTTCTTCAAAATCCTGCCCATGCAGCTCAAATGGCGGCCCGCGCACGGTCGATGATTGAACGGGAAAAAGATGCATCGACCGTGACGGCGCGCTTGGAGCGGGTTTATCGCAATGAAGTCGCTCGGCGCAGGCCAGTAGCGGACACGGCCATCGCCCTAGCCTCGCAGAATGCGGCGTGTTGTTAGCCTAACTCTTAGCGCATGTCGACAGTTTCGGCGATTATCCCGACCTGGAACCGCGCCGATCTGCTGAAACAGATTCTCCCGAACCTCCGTAGCCAGACTCGTGTGCCGGAGCAGATCGTCGTGGTGGATAACGGCAGCTCGGACGACAGCCTGGAAGTTGCCCGCAGCTTGAACGCCGATGTCGTTCAGTTTTCCGAGAATCGCGGTTTTGCAGCCGCTGTAAACGAAGGCATTAAACGCGCGTGGGGAGATTGGATTCTTATCGTCAATAACGACGTGGTGCTCGAGCCCGAGTGGCTGGAAGTGTTAGTTCGATGCGCCGAGCAGCACGGTGCGGCCTTCGCGACCGGTAAGCTGTTGCAAAGCTCCCAAGTACCGCGTATTGACGGCACCTGGGATATGATCTCGCGCGCCGCTCACGCCTGGCGTTGTGGGTATGGCCGGCCCGATGGAACCACCTGGTCCACAATTCGCAAAATTTGGTTCGCACCCATGACGGCAGCCCTCTTTCGCCGCAGTCTCTTCGATGCTGTCGGTGTTCTGGACGAGCGTTTCGAAGCTTATTACGAGGACATCGATTTCGGACTTCGGTGTACTCTGGCCGGATTCGAAGGCGTCTACGAGCCTGCCGCTGTTGCTGTCCATTTGGGCAAGAGCACGCTCGGCAAAAAGGGCAGCCGGGTCATTTTTCTCACGGCGAGAAATCAGATTTTGTTGCTGGCCAAACATTATTCTCCCCGAACTCTGCGACGATTTGCGTGGCCCATTCTGGTCGGGCAAGTTCTGGCGGTGATCGGCGCGGCAACGCACGGACAGCTACTCGCAGCAGCGCGCGGTAAGTGGGCAGGCCTACGATTGTGGTCAAAATTTCGAACCGGAGTCGCACGTTCCTCAGAGATGGACGAAAAACTGGAATCCGCACTCTCCCGAAGCGAGCACGACATCCTCAACTTACAGCATCAGATCGGATTTGACCCGTATTGGCGAGCGTATTTCAGTCTGGTGCGTCCGGCATGAGCGGAAAAGGCGCGCGCCCGTCTGTCGCAGTTACGATCGTCACTTACAACAGTGCGAAGTACATCGGCCATTGTCTCGAGTCTGTTTTTGCGCAGGACTATGCGGCCCTGCAGGTGATCGTCATAGACAATGCTTCGGTCGACGCCACCCGACTCGAGTTGCAGCCATTCGAGCACCGCATCACGCTGGTGTTGAATCGAGAAAACGCTGGCTTTGCGGCGGGGCAGAATCAAGCGATGGCACTATCGAATACCGATTGGGTCTTAACATTGAATCCGGACGTACGTCTGGGCGCGAGCTTCGTTTCGGAGTTGGTTGCCGCCGCTGAAGCCGATCCGGAAGTGGGCTCCGCGTGCGGCAAGCTTCTCCGCATGGCTCCGGATTGCGAGATCCCGAAGCAGAACGTGTTCGACTCGACGGGCATATTCTTTACGCCGAATCTCCGCCACTTTGATCGGGGCAGCGGGATGGCGGACGACGGCAGGTTCGACCGATATGAATATGTGTTCGGCGCAACGGGGGCAGCCGCGCTTTACCGCCGAAAGATGATCGACGATGTTTCGTACGAAGGGGAGTTTTTCGACTGCGACTTTTTTGCATATCGCGAAGACACCGATGTAGCCTGGCGCGCTCAGTTGCTTGGCTGGAAATGTCTGTACACGCCTCGGGCGATCGCTTATCACGTGCGCAGCGTTCTCCCCGAGAACCGGCGCTCGCTTCCGGCCGTCATCAACATGCATTCCGTGAAGAACCGCTTTCTCATGCGGATAAAAAACGCAACGCTCGATTTGTACCGCCGCTTCTGGTTCCCGATCACGGTGCGCGATTGTGTCGTGATTGGCGGGTGCTTGCTGTACGAATTCCGCTCGTTACGCGCGTTTCCGCTCATCCTGCGAGGGCTGTCTCGAACCCGGCTCAAGAGACGCGACATCATGCGCCGGCGGCGGGCAACAGATGAGTACATCGCGAGATGGTTCTCGCGTCAGCCGGTGAGCTATCCGGCAGCTGCGCCGCCATATTCTTCCAACTTTGTCGTGACCACCCCCTGTGGTTCAGATGCGCATCGCTCTGCTGGGCACTCGCGGCATTCCGGCTAGTTACGGCGGATTTGAGACGTTCGCCGAAGAGTTATCGGCGAGACTTGCCGAACGCGGACATGACCTCACGGTCTACTGCCGCGAACGTCACACAAGCCGCCAATACCGCGGCGTGCGCCTGCGCTATCTTCCGACGATCCGGCACAAGTATTTCGACACCATCGTGCATACCGCAATCTCAACCGCCGACTTGCTGATCCGCCGCTTCGACGTCGTGCTCTACTGCAATGCCGCCAATGCAATCTTGACGGTGTGCCCGCGCTTACTGGGAATGCCGACGGCCCTAAACGTGGACGGGCTCGAGAGACACCGAAAGAAATGGAACCGCATCGCGAAAACTTGGTACCTCGTTTCGGAGTGGTTAGCAACATGGTGCCCGTCGGTCGTGGTCACGGATGCACAGGCGATCCGCGAATACTACCTCGAGCGTTACGGAAAACATTCAACGTTCATTCCGTACGGCGCTGAGATCGGCAAAGTAGCGGAAACAGACCGCGTGTACGAGCTGGGACTCGAGCCCGGGAATTACATCCTCTACGTCAGCCGCCTCGAGCCCGAAAACAACGCGCTGCTCGTCAGGCGGGCGTTCGAGCAGATCTCGACCGATCTCAAGCTAGCCATCGTTGGTGATGCCCCGTACGCTGCCGATTACATTCGCGAAGTGAGAGACACGGCGGACGCGCGTGTCGTCTTCCCCGGCGCGGTTTATAGCCAGGGCTACAAGCAACTGCAGTCTCATTGCCATGCATACGTGCAGGCCACGGAGGTGGGCGGCACGCATCCGGCGCTCATCGAGGCGATGGGCCGCGGAGCGCTCGTCTTGTATCTGAATACTCCCGAGAATCGGGAAGTCGCACATCATGCCGCGGTTTCGTTCGAAAAACATGAATTGTGCGAAAAGCTCCAATGGGCCGCAAATGTCAGCCCCCAGGAACGCGATTTGTGGGGCCGGAGAGCGATGGACCGCGTTCAAAAGCTTTATAGTTGGAATAGGGTCGCGGACTCGTACGAACAGGTGTTTCGTAGTTTGATTCGCGTGTGAGGAATTGGCGAAGTGTCTGACGAAAACGGAAGCGGGCGCTTGGATCGCATCGAAGGTGCGCTTGAAAGAGCCGTCCAGCGAATCAATGAACTCACGGAACGATTCGACTTGATGGTCGACCACCACGACCGCGAGTTCAAACAGCTCATGACTTGGCAGGTGCTGATGCAGGATAAGTTC
>JAFAQG010000777.1 GCA_019246575.1 Acidobacteriaceae bacterium | reverse complement strand
CTTCGACGATTCGGTCAGCCGCTTGCGCCGGCATCAGTTCGGGGGAACGCTCAGCGGACCGGTGACGATACCTCATGTCTATTACGGCAAAGATCGCACCTTTTTTTTATTCAGTTGGGAAAGCCAGCGCCAGGAGCAAGGCTCGTCGAAGCTCGGGGTGGTTCCGACTGCGGCACAGAGGATGGGCAATTTCACAGGTTTCGGTCCCATCAAGGATCCTCTTCTGAAAGGCGCCTGCGATCAGACCAGCTCGGCCGGTTGCTTTCCGCGGAACCAAATCCCCCTATCGAGGATAAGTCCTGTATCTCAGTTAGCGGAGCAGTATTTTCCTCTTCCGAACCGGCCGGGCCAAGTGAACAATTACTATGCGTACACAGTAGCTCCCAACAATTGGGATTCGGATGTCATCAAAATCGATCACTCGTTCACAAAAAACGACACGGTCTCATGGCGCTGGCTGAAGCGCTACAACAGCTCTCTTGCTCCGTTCAATAACAGCGATCTCGGGACATTCGGGCAGATCGTCAATAGCCACCAAACGCTTACCGGCCTTACTTACACGCATCTTTTTAGTCCCGTGCTAATCAGCGAATCGCGCCTGGGGTTCTCTCGTACCGACGAAGTCGATCTGCCGACCACAGCAGGCACGGATTACAATGCCCTGCTTGGATTGCCCAGCCCCGGCGACCCGCATCTGATCGGGTTTCCGCTGTTTACCATTACCAACTACGAAAAGCTCGGAAACGGTGCGAATCTCCCAGTCCATTTCACCGTGAATAACTTCGAATGGGCGCAGACTTTAACGATCGTGAAAGGCAAACATATGATCAAGACGGGCCCCGATTTTCTTCGGACCCAGTTCTTCCAGCCTTACTACAACAACAATCGCGGAACGTTTAACTTCTTGGGCCGTTGGACGAACGACCCCTATGCAGACTTTCTCCTGGGACTTCCGGATTCCGCCTCGCACCAGATCGGCACCACCACGAATTACATGTTCGCGAATAATTTCAGCGCTTTCGCTCAGGACGATTGGCGGATTGCGAGCCGCCTGACGTTGAACCTGGGCTTACGATACGAGCTCCCGCTTCCCATGTACGACAAGTACGGTCGCTACGCGAACTTCGTACCTGAGCTAGGCAAACTCGTGCTGGCCGACGATGCGACGCTTCAGGGTACGAATATTCAATTTACCGATCCTTCGAAAGTGACCACCGCTAAGCAAGCAGGCTTACCGAAATCCTTGGTCTTTCCTAATTACAGGGACTTCGCTCCGCGTTTCGGGCTTGCCTGGCGTCCTTTTGGTGGCGAAAAGACAAGTGTCCGGGGAGGTTACGGCATTTACTATGGCACGGGCTTGCTGAACGATATGCGAAACAATTTAGCGAACGTGTTCCCGTTTGCAATCTCGCAGACTTTCAATCGCAATGCGAATAACGTGAGTTATTTGACCCTGAGCAATCCCTTCCCGGGGCCGCCGAATCTGAGCGGCAACGTTACCAATGCCAACGGGAACGAGATACACGGGAAGACGCCGTATTTGCAAAGCTGGAACGTGACGGTGGAGCGCAGCGTCGGCTTCGAGTCCGCAATCGAGATCGGCTACGTAGGCTCAAAGGGGACGCATCTTGGCCGGTATTACAACATTAACCAGCCGTTCCGCTCGGCGGCGACTGCGCCGAACTTTCCCTACCCGTATCCCGGCTTTCAGACCATCAATTACTACGGTTACAACGCGAATTCCAGTTACAACGCAGGCTCGATCACATTCCGGCGGCGCTTCGCGCGAGACTTTTTCTACTTCGTTGCCTACACTTATGCCAAGTCCATTGACGATACCTCGCAGCTGAACGGAGCAGGCGCGGGCGGGTACGCCGGAGCGCAGAACGTACGAAATCTTCACGGCGAGCGCGGCCGTTCCGACTGGGACGTCGGTCATTTGGGCACGATCGCATTCTCCTGGACTGTGCCTTGGCGTCGCAATGTGTTCATCCGTGGGTGGCAGCTTGCGGGCACAGGGATTATGAGGACTGGGCAGCCGATCACGCCGCAAGTGAATAATGTCAATTTAAACCTGGGCGAGGCCAACCGGCCGGATCGAATCGCAAAAGGAACGGTTCCGGACCCCGGACCCAATCGCTGGTTCGATATCGGCGCTTTTCAGGTTGTACCCACCGGGTCATTCCGATTCGGTAACTCAGGACGTAACATACTCGATGGTCCCGGCTCCATTGCCGTGAACACGGCGCTGGACAGGAATTTCAACATCTCCGAGAAGAGCGGGCTGCAACTGCGTTGGGAGGTCTTCAACGTGTTGAACCATCCCAACCTCGAGCTGCCGGTGGTGAACGTAAACGTTCCGAATGCCGCGACCATCACTTCCGCTCAGGATCCGCGCCTTATGCAGTTGGGCTTGCGCGTCTGGTTCTGATTGCGGAGCAGGCTCGTCCTCGCGTGCGCACCTCGGGGCTGATGGCCCTCGAGGGATATTCCTCTGTACGCCGATAACGTAAGTACCTGGTCCCCCAGTTACCGCAACGCGCCACGTGTCAGGAACATCACACAATCAGCATGTCCGGCCGAATTGTGGCCTTTTCTTTTTTGGCTATGGCTACCATTTCCCCCTCCATTACTGCTGCGGCAGCACAGCCCTGCCGGATTCTCCGGAACGTCGAATACGCGCGGGTGGGGAACGAGAACCTGTGGATGGACATCTCCTTACCTCAGAGTGGCCGGAAGACTCCCGCAGTGATCATCGTGCATGGTGGGGGCTGGATTGCGGGAGATCCGAGGATTAATGTAGCGCCGCTCTTTGAGCCGCTTTCCGAAGCCGGTTTTGCATGGTTTTCCATCAAATACCGTCTCGCGACCGATATGACCCAGTTTGGTGTCGCGATTGACGATGTGCAATCGGCCATTCGGTTCGTTAAGGCGCATGCCGCCGAGTACAGAATCGATCCCGACAGAATCGCTCTCGTGGGGGAGTCGGCGGGCGGTCAGCTGGCCGCCATGGCTGCTCTTCGGGGCGGACCGGATACGTCCGTCAGGGCCGTCGTCGCGCTTTACATGCCCAGCGACCTCGTTACGCTGATCAAAACTTCCGATTACGTTCCGGCCTCGGTCCGCAGCTATGTGAATGGTACCCCTTGGGAGGGCCTCGTGCTCGCCGGGCTCGCTCAGTTGTCGCCCATCAACAACGTGCATACCGGGGTTCCGCCATTTCTCTTGATCCACGGCACGGACGATGTGCTGGTTCCGTTCAGCCAGTCCGTCGACATGTGCGATCGAATGAGGAAGGCTGGAGCAAACTGCGAAATTTTCCCCGTCAAGCGCGGTGGACACGGAATCCGCTGGTGGGAATCGTATCCGAAACTCGCAGCCGCCTACAAAGCCAAGATGGTGGACTGGCTGCGCGCGCAGCTTGCTGTACCGGCAGCGGTCACCTCGTAACTTTCGCGTCCTGCCATTTCCGATCAATGCGCCGTGTCGTAGTAGGACGCGATTTTTTCGTACACTTCGGGCGGGAACTTCAGTGACTTGTATACGTTGCAGGCGTTCTTGTCGTCCGCACTCTGACAGATCGGGAAATCCTGCTCATCCATCCAATCCAAAATGCGATCCCTTTTCGGCGGGTTGTAGCCATGCGCTTCAACTTGCTTGATAATCTGCCGCGCCTTCTGTTCATCGCAATCTGCATCCTTCACCAACCATTCGACGAGGTCGTCCTCGGATAGAAAATAGCGCGCCACCATTACAAACACAAGCCGTCCGTAGTGGCCGATGTCCTCGCCTCGCTCGAGTGCATCGAGCAGATGGGACATCATCGCGCTTCGGCGCAGGTCTTCGACAGCCATTCGATCCTCCACTCAAGTGGACGGTCGTCTGCGGACCCATGTTTCTCCTTTTGTTCGCTAAACGGAGTACCGCCTGCGGCACAGGCGCAGGAAGGCGGCTGAGGCCAGGATGCCAGCCAAGCCGAGCCCCCAGCCCGCGGGCTCAGGTACCGCAACGTCGATCTTCCCGAACAACCCGTCATTCCCTTGGTTTGGCCCGGCGGCAAAGAACAGGTCGTCCGGGTTCAACGCTCCAGGCGCGCCATTCGGCAGATCGAAAGCGATTGCCCAAAGCCCGTCGATGGCAATGGGACGCCCATTTGTATCCGTCAGTGTTCCCAAGGATGCACCCGTGGTCGGATCGAAGGCATTGATTTCCCCGTTGCCGAAGTTGCCAACGAGAATGTCGTTCCCGAAGGAGCCAAATCCCGATGGCGCCAGCGTAATGCCCCATGGAGCATCGAGCGGCCCATTCGATGCGAGTCGTTGCACGAAGTTACCCTCCGTATCGAAGATGTCCACGTAACCACCCCCGCCTGGAAGAGAGATCGGCAACCCAGGAGTGACCTTCGCAAACTCCACGTACAGTCGGCCGTTCACAAGCTGAATGTTGTACGGTGCGTATCCGGCAGGAAGATTCGGATCTCTGAAGTTCCCGGCGAGCGTTGTTGGAAGGAAATTCGAGTCATAAACGTCGATTCCGCCGCCATCAGAGAAATTCGAGGCGTACAACGTGTTATTCGCCAGGGCCAGACCGGTATAGTTTGCGCCCTCACGAGCGGCAACCACAGTTGCGGAAGCGCCGCCGTTCCAGGCATCGATGGTTCCGCCTAACGTGTCGAAGATGAAATTCACCGGGCTGCCATTCAAACGGAAGGTTGTTCCGCCCGCGAAGACTTGGCCCGTCGGTCCTGTGGCCGGAGTACCGGGAGGCACAGTGACGACGAGACTGTTAGCGACGCCCAGCCCATTGTAGAGCGTAGAAACGCCTGAAAACCGGTCCGATACCCAAATGGGACTTGTCGTACTGAAGGACATGCCCCAGGCATCCTTGAGATTCGGGTCCGTATTTGCCGCCATCCCTGGCAGATCGGACACGAGGTTAATCTGCGTGTAAGAGCTGGCAAGTAGCAGCGGTGCCTGAGAGGCGATGAGCAGGGCGACGGTTCGGAAACGCAAGCGCATAGATGTCCTTCGCAGAATTTCCTCCGGATTATACGGCCATTCGCGAACCGCGACAGTATCGTGGGCGACAGCGAATCCTGGAATTCCGATCTACGAGTACTAGTCCGGGCGTT
>JAFAQG010000771.1 GCA_019246575.1 Acidobacteriaceae bacterium | reverse complement strand
CGGGAGCCCTGATGCCGTTGTAAAGGACGTAACATGGCACCGCGGTCGGCAAGGAGAAGGCGTCGCGTGTGGCCTTGGAATTGAAGATGGTCGGAACGCGAATACCACGTATCAATGTCCCTAGCGTCCAGCCCACGATACCGGTTGGCGCCTCGTGAACGTGCAGGACGGCCTTGCGACGGAATAGTGCTGCGACGACGAGATAGTCGATGGCTGTGATCGTGTTGATGTAGACTAGATCGCTGTTACGAAAGGATGCATAGGCACGCGCGAGGGCGTGCGGCAACGTGAACACGTCGTGAGTGAAAAGCCTCCGCAGGTAGCGCCTGCGGATCACCCAGAGAGGCGCCACGCTGACCTCGTCTGCGAACTGATTGATCAGGACGGCGAGTTCGCACGGCTTCGGAACGAGCACGCGGATGCGGGCATCGGGAAATGCTCCACGAAGCGACGCCACCGAGTCGATGAAGCAGCGATCTGACCCATACAGATCATAATGCGGGTGTACGCACAGAATGTTAAGTCCGCGGAAACCGCCCCTATTTCGCGAGGTACTCAGAGCTTGCGACTCCCAAGATCCGCCCGGGCTTTAGGTCGACCTCGATCACGTCACCCGGAACAACCGGGGTATCAACCGTGGCTTGGATACTGTTTATCACATCATCCGATTTGCGGTGAATTTCGACCGCAAGTGCACTTTCAGGCTGCATGTAAAGCGCGGATCGCGCTCCACCAACTATAGCGAATTTTTCCGCGACAGCTTTGAGCTGCGATTTGTTCTTTTCCAGCGCCAGGTTGTTATCCTCCAGTTCGGCAAGCAAACTGCCGTGACGAGCCTGGATCGTTCGGTCGAGCTGGATCTGCAGATCACCGAGCGATTTCCTCGCCCCCCACGACTGGGACTGTCGCGCGAGATATTGGCTCTTCGCGTATGACACCATCCGTTGCTGATCGGAAAGCCTGTTTGCAGGAATGACTCCCCTCTCAAAATTGCTCCTCATCGTCGCCAGCAGCACTTCCTCCTGTCTTGCACTCTCGCCATCCACCTTCATCCCGTCCGCAAGAGTGCTCAAGTCGTGCTGTGCATCGTCGATGGCCGTCTTGAGAGAGGAAACCTCTTTTTGAAAAAGCGCGGTGTGTTCCTTCAACTGCTGTTTTTCGAGCGTCACCGCCTCGTCGAGAGCCGCGGGCGAGATCGTCAAGCTCGGCGCATCGCCAAAATCGGCGTCGGCCTTGCCATTCATTTCAGCCTCCAGCCGCCGACGGCGAAGCTGAATGCGGAAATTTTCAATGGCCGCGCCTTCATACTCATTGCGCAGATCGGTCCCCCGGATGAAAGGGTTCTCGCCAAAGTGGAACCGGACCATATCGATGCCGCCCGCCAGCGCTACCGCATGCCGGACGGTAATGTTCGGTTGAAACGCGTATGCCCCGGGTCGCGCGACATCGCCCGTGATATAGAAAGGGCGGTACTCGGCGACGTCCAGCAGAATGTCGGCATCGAGAAGAACCCTCTTGTCGCGATACGCGTCCTGCAGGCGGCTCTGCGCTGCAGAGAGCGACAGGCCTGCGAGCGCCACATAGCCGACGTGTGGCATCGCAACTTGGCCGTCGGCATTGACGGTGGCGCGGTGGGGAGTCGATCCAGAAACTGAAATGTCAAGCTTATCGCCGGGTCCGAGAATATACTCGCTGCGCGCTGGGCCGGATTGGAGGGACGCAAGCAGCGCGACAAGCAAAACCATGACCCGAGACATTCGTCCGGATATCAGCTGCGAGCACACGGCCTGGTAGCGATCGAAGATGCGAGGCCACTCGAACATTTGGCTGTGACGGCGCCGGGCAGCCTGCCGCGCGCGGTTCACGGAATCTGGATCGTCTACAAGATGATCAAACAGAACGTCGCACTCGCTTTCGGATGAGAAGTAGAACTGCTCGGGACCTGCCGTCCACATATTGAACGGATTCCGGTGAGCAATGACGGCACTTCCAGCGCCCAGCGCCTCCACAAGCGACGGGTTTGTCCCGCCGACGGTATGTCCATGGACATAGGCTAGCGCGCCTCCCCGGAGCGAGCCGATCGTCTGCCTGTCGTAAATCGCTCCTGGGAAGCTCACCTGCGCGCTCGCGGCTGCCTTCACCTCGCTGTGGTAGGCGCTGCGCTCTGGGTCGAGCTTTCCGATGCATACGAGCGAATACGGACGGCGGCGTCTTGAGAACGCACGCACGATCTCCAGGGTTAGATTTTCCGGTTCGATCCGGCCAATCGAAACGATGAAGGCATTTGGCGCGAGCCCGTAATCGCGCAGTGCCGACACGTCAGTGCGCTCGACGATATCGGCA
>JAFAQG010000654.1 GCA_019246575.1 Acidobacteriaceae bacterium | reverse complement strand
CCAGTGCGGCCTGGATCTCGTCAATCGCCGCCCGGACATTGGCATCGAGCGGCATTTTTCCCGAGCCGTTTGGTTGCACTCCGTCGGCCTGTTTCGGAGCGCCGAGCTGCTTCACTAGCCGCTCCGTTTCGCGAACCGAAAGCCGCTTATCGAGAATCTGCTGCGCGGCTTGCCGCTGCGCGTGAGCCGTCGGCAACGCCAGCAGCGCCCGCGCGTGCCCGACGCTGATATCGCCGCGCGCCAAATCTTCCTGCACTTCTCGCGGCAGCTTCAGAAGCCGCAGGAAGTTCGTAATCGTCGACCGGTCTTTTCCCGTCCTTTCCGCAATTTGCTCATGGCTCAACTTGTGCTGGTCAATGAGCCGATGAAACGCGGTGGCGGTCTCGATCGGATTCAGGTCCTCGCGTTGGATGTTCTCGATCAGCGCCAGCTCGAGCATCCGGTTCTGCTCGACCGTGCGGACCAGCGCCGGAATTTCCTTGAGTCCGGCCAGCCGCGCGGCGCGCCAGCGCCGCTCTCCCGCCACGATAACGTACTTGCCGTCTCTCCGGCAGACCGTGATCGGCTGAATGACTCCGTTCGCGCGGATCGATTGCGCGAGCTCTTCCATCTGTTGCCCGTCGAAACTGCCCCGCGGCTGCTCGCCGCTCGGGACAATCTGCTCGAGCGGCAAACTCTCGAACTGCTCGAAGTTTTCGGGCAACCGCCGCGGCGCGCTCGCAACAGGAGCGGGCGCGGGCTCCGGCTTGGTGCCGCCAGCCGGCCTCGCCGTCGGCAGTAACGCCGATAGCCCCTTACCGAGCGCTTTGCGCTGACTCAGGTTTGGCTCTGGTTTGTTCATGCGCCAATACTTCCTTTGCGAGTTGAATGTAGGCTTCGGCGCCGCGGGACCGCGGGTCATAAGATAGGATCGACTTCCCGAAGCTCGGCGCCTCGGCCAGCCGCACACTTCGCGGAATCACCGTTTTGAACACTTCGCTTCCGAAAAACTCTCGCAAATCAGCTTCTACTTGGCGCGTTAGATTCGTACGGTCGTCGTACATGGTCAGAAGAACGCCCTCAATCACCAGGTCCGGATTGAACGTCTCCTTTACCCGGTCGACCGTATCCATCAACTGCGAGATGCCTTCGAGCGCGAAGAATTCGCACTGAATCGGGATCAGCACGGCGTCGGATGCCACCAGCGCATTCAGCGTCAGCAGATCGAGGGCCGGGGGGCAATCGATGATCACGTACTGATATTCGTCCGCGACCTCCGCCAGAGCGCTTTTGAGACGCGTCTCGCGCTCTTCTGCATCCACGAGGTCGAGGTTCGTCGCGACCAGGTTTTGATCGGCCGGAACGATCCACAGGCCCTCGAATGTAGTTGGCGAGATCGCCTCCTGAATACTGGCCTCCCGCAACAGTACTTGATACAGCGTGTCGCGTTCGAGAGACTTGTCAACGCCCAGACCCGTGGTGGAATTGCCCTGGGGGTCGGAGTCGACGAGAAGAACTTTCAGCTCCGAGGCCGCGAGTGCAGACGCGAGATTGATCGCCGAAGTAGTTTTACCCACTCCGCCTTTCTGGTTAGCGATGGAAATGACGCGCGCCAAGCTTCCTTGTAACAGCCTGTCAGGGGGAGGGTCAAGGTGATCCTAGCATGTTTCACGTGAAACGTCGAGCCTCGATTTTGTTTTTTACGATTTTCGATGTTTCACGTGAAACATGGGTCCGTTTCCCGTGTCTGCTGTGGCCGCGAACCCAAAGTGAGGTAAATATCGAGCACCGCAATGGCGGCCGGCGTCACTCCCGGTATCCGGCGCGCCTGGCCTAATGTAGCCGGCCTCACGCGCGACAATTTCTGCCGGGCTTCGTTCGATAAACCCGGAATACTCTCATACGTGAATGTCTCAGGAATCGTCCGGGCTTCCGCATCCTCGAGGTGCTTGATGCTGCGTTCCTGCTGGGCGATATAGCCGGCGTACTTCGTTTCCGTCTCGATGGTCGTCAAAACCCCGTTTGCCGGTACCTGCCCAAGCTTCGCCGCGATCCATTTTTCGAGTTGCGCAACTTGGGCTTCCGGTCGCCGCAGCCAAACCGCGAGGGTCGGGTTGTCGGCGGCGGCTTCTAAGCCCACGATCTCGGGAACCGCGCTCGACCGCGTCTGCTCGAGCAGTTCGGTGATCCTACCCCTCTGCTCTTGTTTTTCCGTAAACCGTCGCCAGCGCTCCTCGCCGACAAGACCCAGCTTCCGCCCCGTTGGCGTCAACCGCTCGTCGGCGTTGTCGATCCGCAGGTGCAGCCGGAACTCCGCGCGCGACGTAAACATACGGTACGGCTCGTCAGCGCCTTTACTGACGAGATCGTCAATGAGAATGCCCGTGTAACCGGAACTGCGCGGAATCGTGAATTCGGGCAAGCCCTTCACCTTGCAGCCGGCATTCAGCCCCGCGACGAGCCCCTGGCAACCCGCTTCTTCATACCCGGACGTGCCGTTGATCTGGCCGGCAAGAAACAACCCCGGAATCGATTTGACCTCGAGCGTGTGCCTCAGTTCCCGCGGATCGACCGCGTCATATTCAATCGCATAGCCGGGCCGAATCATCTCGGCATCTTCCAGCCCAGGGATCGACGCGACCATCGCCGTCTGGACATCGACCGGCATGCTGGTCGACATGCCGTTCACGTAGATCTCGTGCGTGTCGAGCCCTTCCGGTTCCAGAAAAATCTGGTGCCTACGCTTGTCGGGGAACTTGACAATCTTGTCTTCTATCGAGGGGCAGTAGCGCGGACCGATGCCTTCGATTTGGCCGCTGTAGAGCGGCGAGCGGGCGATGCTGTCGGAGATGATCCGATGCGTCCCCTCGCTTGTGTACGTCAGGTGACAGCAGATCTGCTCGCGTTCGATCCGGTCCGTCATGAACGAAAACGGAGTCGGGACCGGGTCGCCCGGCTGCTCCTCGAATTTCGACCAGTCGATCGTCCGGCCATCGAGGCGCGGCGGCGTCCCGGTTTTCAGACGAGTCCACTGCAAACCCAGCGTGCGAAGCTGTCCGCCCAGAGTATTCGACGGAGCCTCGCCGTTCCGACCGCAAGCATACTTCTGCTCCCCGACATGCGCCAGGCCGTTGAGAAACGTCCCGGTTGTCACAACCACCGCCTCGGCCAGCAGATCGCGCCCGTCCTTCAGCCGCACCCCGGCGATTCTCCTCGGGAGTTCGTTTGGCAAAAACAGCATCTCCCCCACTTCCGCCTGCAGAATTCGCAGATTCGGCTCGTTTTCCATCCACTCGCGCATCCGGAGGCGGTACTGCTTCTTGTCGCATTGCGCGCGCGGAGACCAGACGGCCGGGCCGCGGCTCGTGTTGAGTAACCTGAACTGGATTCCTACGGCATCGGTCAGCTCTCCCATAACCCCGCCCAGCGCGTCGATTTCGCGGACCAAGTGGCCTTTGGCGATCCCGCCCACGGCCGGGTTGCAGGACATCTGCGCGATGAGGTCCAGATTCATCGTGACCATCGCCGTTTTCAGGCCGAGACGGGCGCAAGCACAGGCTGCCTCGCAGCCGGCATGACCCGCGCCTACCACAACTACGTCGTATTTCTTCTGCATTCGGGGAGAGGACTTAAAATGGAGGCCTGTCTCCATTCTACGAGGAAATCCTGCTTTGAAGGTCCTCATCCTGGGCGGCGGCGGCCGCGAACATGCCCTCGCCTGGCGGCTTTCGAAATCGCCGAGCGTGACGGGCCTGATCGGCAGCCCCGGCAACCCGGGCATCGCCGAGGTTGCGAACTGCGTGCCGGCACCGAACGATGTTTCCGGTTACATCGATATCGCCGAGCAGAACGGCGTCGATCTTACGGTCGTCGGCCCAGAAGCGCCCCTCGTCGCCGGTGTCGTCGATTTGTTCCGTGCTCGGGGGCTTCGGATCGTCGGCCCGACGCAAGCAGCGGCGCGGCTCGAGGGCTCTAAGATTTTCGCCAAACAGTTCTTCGAACGAACGGGTATTCCTACCGCGCGCTCGGTTCAGGTCACGTCTGCGGGTGAGGCCCGAGAGGCGCTGCGGCGATTTTCGTTTCCCGTCGTCATCAAGGCCGACGGGCTCGCGGCGGGCAAGGGCGTCATCATCGCCCAGAGCCAGGGGGAGGCTCTCGCTGCCGTCGAGAGGCTCGGTCCAAACCTCGTTATCGAGGAGTGTCTTGAAGGCGAAGAGGTCAGCTTCATCGGGCTCAGCGATGGCCATTCTGTTATTCCCTTCGCGCCGACGCAAGATCACAAGCGTGTCTTCGACGGCGATCGCGGCCCGAACACGGGAGGTATGGGCGCATACTGCGATTCGCGAATTCTGACCGCGAGCGAGACCGGCGAGATTATGGACCGCATCATGGAGCCTGCGATCTTCCACATGGCCCGGGAGGGCACTCCGTTCACCGGGTTCCTGTATGCCGGTCTGATGATGACAGCCGAGGGCCCGAAAGTTCTCGAGTTTAATGTAAGACTTGGCGATCCAGAGGCACAACCTTTGATGTACAGTCTGCGCGGGGATTTAGGCGAGCTTCTTGCGGGGTCGCGCGCGCCGATGGAATGGGAGACACCTTCGGTGTGCGTGGTGCTCTGTGCCGGCGGGTATCCGGAGAAGCCCCGGGCGGGAGATGTGATCACGGGGATCGAAGCTGCCGAGGAAACGGGGGCGACAGTCTTCCAGGCGGCAACAGCTCTGCGCAACGGCGACTTGTGCACGAGCGGCGGGCGAGTTCTGGGCGTGACGACTGGAGGCGCGACGCTGCCGGACGCGATCAATAGCGCGTACGCAGCCGTTTCGAAGATTCATTTCGAGGGCATGCACTTTCGGGGGGACATCGGGGACAAGGGGCTGCGCCGCTGGTAGACTGCAAGAGAATACCTCCGGGGACGTAGCTCAGATGGATAGAGCGGTCGCCTCCTAAGCGACAGGCCGGCAGTTCGAATCTGCCCGTCCCTACCACCTCTGCCTCGATGAGAGGATTACTCCCCGTACTCGCGTCCCCATAGAATCCATAGCGATGCCAGTCAGCGTTAGGTTATAAAGGTACTACTTACGTTGCATACCGTGATCACTGCGCCTGTGCCAATCGCGCCCCGGGAACGACGGCTTGCGTCTTTCATTGAGCGCATGCCCGACGCCGTACTGATCGCGGACGATGAGCGTTGCTACATTCATGCCAATCCTGCGGCCTGTGAGCTACTTGGTCGATCACTCGGGCAGATTGTGGGATGCCGTATCGAGGATTTCGCGGCACCCGAATTTCGAGACCAAATTGCGCGGCAGTGGCAGTGCTTTTTGGACGCAGGCGTTCAACGAGGCGCTTTCTGCCTGCTCAGACCTGATGGAAGCGTTCGCGAAGTGGAGTTCACCGCGGTTGCCCGCCTCCGTCCTGGCGCTCACATTTCTTTAATCCGGGACGTTACGGAGCAGCGCAACAGAGAACGGGCGCACTTGGCGCTCGAGCAGGAGCGCTGGGAACAAGCGCAACAGCTTGCCCGTGTGAATGCCGACTTGCAGCAATTTGTGTATGCCGCGTCGCACGATCTCAAGGAACCGCTCCGAAACATGGCCGCGTTTTCGCAACTGCTTGCCCAGCGCGGACGCGACAAGCTGGATGCGTGCGAAATCGAATACCTGTCCTATATCGGGAACGGCGCGCGCCGAATGGCAGAACTGATTGACGGCTTGCTCGAGTATTCGCGGGTGAGTTTTCAGGGCGGCTTAATTTTAGAGCAAGCGGATGCGCAGGCCATCGCGCAACAAGCGATCGACAATCTAAGCGGGTCAATCGCTCGAGCCGGCGCCATCATTACGGTCCCGAAGCTGCCCACCATCCGATGCGCGCGGCTGAGCCTGGTTCAAGTCTTTCAGAATCTGATTGCCAACGCTATCAAGTACTGCCGCGAGGAAACGCCGCATATCGATATTTCCTGCGACAGCCGCGGCGGCGATTGGATTTTTCAGGTGCGCGATAACGGCATCGGCATCGCTGAGGAACACCACGTTCAGATCTTCGGAATCTTCAAGCGGCTACACGGGAACGAATACGAAGGCACGGGCATGGGACTCGCAATCTGCAAAGCAATTGTCGAGAAACATGGTGGACGACTTTGGGTGGAATCGGCCCTCGGGAAGGGCTCTACGTTTTCTTTTTCCCTGCCGCAGTGAACCGAGTTAGTGCACGGCTTCGAAGAGCGCGGCCGCACCTTGGCCTCCCCCGACGCACATCGTAACCACACCGTAACGCGAACGGGGACGCCGCGCCATCTC
>JAFAQG010000603.1 GCA_019246575.1 Acidobacteriaceae bacterium | reverse complement strand
GGTTCGGACGGACAAAGAAATATTGAATCTTGGCCGCTTATCAGCCTGCCGCCGGGTTACGCGAACCGTCTTTCTCGGATCGGCGCCGCTGAGCGAGGCTGCGAATCGAGGTTTGGAAGACCGCAGGATCAAGCTCGGGTGCGCGCTGCCGCAACAATCGTCCCATTTGTTCGGCGACGCGCTCCGCCGCTTGGCCGCGTCCGCCATCTACCTTTACCAGGACGGGATCCGGTACTGGTACGCCACTCAGCCAACGGTTACTAAATTGGCCGAGGATCGTGCTGAACAGCTGCGTTCACGACCCGATCTGGTACAAGCCGAAATCAAACGCCGGATCGACGCTGACCGGCGCCAAACCGCGGATTTCGCGCGCGTGCACCCACTGATCACTGCCTCGGGCGATGTCGTGGACGAGCCGATGGTGCGCTTGGTCATCCTGGGAACGGATTTTCCGCACTCGCGGAACGCGTCCGACGAAGCCACCGATTTGGCTCGTGCCATTTTCGAGACACGCGGGAATGCTCCACGCCTGTACCGCAACGCGCTTGTTTTCGTAGCGGCAGACAAGGGGAGACTCCAGGATTTCGAGGAGGCCGTGCGCAGGTTTCTGGCCTGGCAATCCATCTGCGACGAGGCTGAGGGTCTTGAGCTCACGCCGCATCAGAAGCGCCAGAGCGTTCAGCAACGGGACGCAGCAGAGCATACCGTCACGACGCAGCTCGCCGAAACCTTCCAATGGCTCATCGTGCCTCAACAAGACAAACCCAAGTTGCCCGTTGAATTCTGCGAATACCGGCTGAACGGTTCCGACCCGATCGCCGTGCGCGCCGCACAGAAACTGAAGGCTGAGGACCTGCTGATCCCACGGTATGCGTGCACCAACCTGGCCCAACTGCTTGATGATATTCCCTTATGGCGGGGGAACCACGTAGAAATCCAGCAATTGGTCGAAGATTTTGCCCGGTACGTCTATTTGCCGCGGTTCCGGACACCCTCGATCCTGATCGACAGCCTCCGTGAAGGGATCGCGCTTCTAACCTGGCATAACGAGACGTTCGCGTATGCGGATGGCTTTGACGAGGCAACGGGCCGCTACATTGGACTGCGTGCCAAGGAATTGATCCCGCTCTCTGCCGAGGGAGCGTCCGGGATGATCGTACGCCGGGAAATCGCACGCCGTCAACTGGACGAAACCGTTGCGCCATCACCCGATCCGGTCCAGGGCACCGGAACCGCCGAGCCGGTCCAAGTTCCGGGAACGGGTGTCCAACCGCCCCCTATGGGTCCGAGCCCGACTCCGCTAAAAAGACAGCCGGTCAGATTCTACGGTACAGTTAACCTGCAGCCACAACGCGTCGGGCGTGACGCGGCACGGGTTGCTGACGAGGTGATTTCGCACCTGAACGGGATCGTCGGATCTCAGATTACGGTTTCGATCGAGATCAACGCGGAGATCCCGGCGGGCGTACCCGAACACATCGTCCGCATCGTGACCGAGAACTGCCGTGCCTTGCGATTTGAGAATCAGGGCTTTGAAGAGGAGTAAGGTGGTTTTTTCGCAATGATCACCGAAGTCCACGTAAAAAACTTCCGCGGAATCGGTGATGAGACCGTGTTTCTGAACCGATTGAGCGTGTTGGTCGGTCCAAATGGAGCCGGTAAAAGTTCATTTGTGGACGCCATCCGCTTCGTTCGTGACGCGGTATCACTCGGACCTGACGATGCGGTTCTTCGTCGTCACGGCATCGCAGCGCTCAGGCGTTGGTCACCCCGTCGACCATATGATCTCGAGATTGTTCTGAAGTTCTCATTGTCCGGCCTTCACGGGTGCTATGGGTTCAGCTTGGCAAGTGTGGGTGAAGGCAACTTCCGTATTAAACATGAGCTCTGTGGGATTGGTCGAACCGCGGAGTCTATCGATACCCGTTTCGAACGACAGGATGATCGACTGGTCGACTTGCCACAGAAACAAGAGCGGCATTTCCGAAACCGTGAGTTAGATCCTACTACCCTGGTGTTACCGACAGCAGCTCTCCTTTCAATGGAATGTGCGAAGCTTCGTCGTTTCTTTCGTGAGATGGAGTTTTTCACGATTTTTCCGAACACTTTGCGAGAGCCCCAAAAGCCCTTTTCTTCGCTTACGTCGCTGGGAGACCATGGGGAGAACTTTGCAACCGTTTTGCGCGCACTGCTGAAACGGGGAACATATTCAGACGAGCTAACCAGTGCCCTGGGCCGCGTGGTCCCGGGCATTAAGGGCATCCGTGTTTCTGGAGTTGGAGGGTATTTAGTCACTGAACTTGAACACGCGTTCGGTGAGGGCAAGAGCGCTTGGTTTGACCTTTCTCAAGAATCTGATGGAACGTTGCGTCTACTCGGGTTGCTTGTCGCCCTCTATTACAGCCGCTCCACCGGTCACCTGCACCGCTTTCTTGCCCTAGAAGAACCGGAACTAACTCTGCATCCCGGCGCTCTCGGTGTGATCAGCGATGAACTGCTACAAGCATCGAAGCGCAGCCAGTTGCTGGTTACGACGCAAAGTCCCGATCTCATTAGCCGATTCGATGCGAGTCATCTGCGAGTCGTTGAGCGCGTTGACGGTGTGACTCATATCGGTCCCATTGATGAAAGCCAGCGTGAAGCGGTGGAAGCGAAATTATTTACTGCAGGTGATCTCTTACGCATTGAAGGACTCCGCCGCGAACCCCTTTGAGACTTACGCGTCCTTTGATGCCAGTTCTCGTTCCGATTGTAGAGGGCGACCGTGAGGTGGGAGCGGTACCGATACTCGTACGTAAGATTTGCTCATGCCTCGGGGAGCCGCAGTGGCAGGTAGCGACTCCAAAGAATGCTCATGGCCGCGACAATCTCATGAAGCCTGGTGGCCTCGAGAGATTCGTCGAGCTCGCTTGGCGTCATCGGGATTGCGGCGGCGTACTCGTCCTGCTGGACAGCGATGGGAGACACTGTCCAATGATGCTTGCCCAAAGCCTTGGTGCACGTATCCGGCAAATGGGTGCGCGGCATTCCGTATCGGTCGTAGTGGCGCACCATGAATATGAGGCA
>JAFAQG010000584.1 GCA_019246575.1 Acidobacteriaceae bacterium | reverse complement strand
GCCTTGAAAAAGGCGTGGGTCATGAGATGAAAAATTCCGGCTGCATACGCACCGACTCCGAGCCCCAGAAACATGTAACCGAGCTGGGAGACCGTGGAATACGCGAATACGCGTTTGATGTCGTTCTGCGTAATTCCGATAGTTGCGGCAAACACGGCGGTGAAGAGTCCGATGATGGCGACGACATTCATCGCAAGCGGCGCGTGATTATATAAGAACGAGACGCGCGCGATCATGTAGACGCCGGCAGTGACCATGGTTGCGGCGTGGATCAACGCAGAAACAGGCGTCGGGCCTGCCATAGCGTCCGGCAACCACACGTAGAGCGGGAACTGTGCGGATTTCCCCGTCGCTCCGACAAACAAAAGAAGAGTAATCGCGGTGAGCCAGCCTACTGTCGTCTCGACCGGCATGGTTCCGACGGCTGCCTCGATTTTTCCGAAATCGAGTGTCTTGAAGACGACCAGAGCAGCAAAGATGCCAAGCGAAAACCCGAAGTCGCCGATGCGGTTTACGATAAATGCCTTGTTCGCTGCCCTGCTTGCAAAGTCTTCGGGGAAGTAATAACCAACCAGTAAGTAACTGCACAGCCCGACACCTTCCCACCCGACAAACATTAGCAGCAGGTTCGATGCCATCACCAGGATGAGCATGAAAAACATGAACAGATTGAAGTAACTGAAGAACCGGTAATAGCCGTCTTCTTCGGCCATGTATCCGACGGCGTAGATATGGATGATCAGACCGACGCCGGTGACTACCATCAGCATCACGGCTGTCAATCGATCGACGGATAAATCGAACCCGACTTGCAGAAACCCACTTTGGATCCAGGTAAAGAAATGTTCGGAGTACGCCGTTGTGATGGGCCAGAGCTGGGCCAAGACGAACAAAGCGTAGGCAAACGAAGCCGCAACGGAGGCGAGTGCAATTGCAGTGACCACGGGTTTGGCGAGACGCCGGCCGAAGATGCCGTTCAACAGAAACCCGAGCAGCGGGAACAGCGGTATGAGCCAGAGATGCAGGTGCATAAGCGTGCGGTTAAAGCTTCATGGAGTCGACTTCGTCTATCTGCAGCGTTCGTCGATTCTTAAAGACGGTCAGAATAATGGCAAGTCCGACGGCCGCTTCGGCCGCAGCCACAACCATGACAAAGAACGAATAAATATGACCATCGATGCGCTGCAATTGGTAGGAGAAGGAGATGAAGCTCAGGTTCACGGCATTCAGCATCAGCTCAATGGACATGAACACGGTTATGACGCTCTTGCGATAAAGAAATCCTGCAACACCGAGTGCAAACAGAATAACGCTCAGCGTGAGATACCACGTCAACGGAACGGAGTGCGCGTGCATAGCTACTCGATCTCCTTCTGTGCGAGCACGACCGCGCCGATTATGGCGATGAGGATGAGAACCGAGATGATCTCAAACGGGAGGAGATAGGTGGTGAAGAGAGCTCTGCCAATCTCTTGGGCAGTGCCGCCGACCCAGCTTCCGAAGTTCACACGACGGGTGTCCGGCAGTGCTCGGGCAATCAGAAAGCCGAGGAGCCCAACAAAGGCGAGCAATAGCGGCAAGCCGGCCACCTGCGCGAACCACGCTTTGGTGCTCGCTTTCTCGCTGCCCGCATTCAGCAGCATGATGACGAATACGAAAAGCACCATAACCGCGCCGCCATAGACGATCATCTGTGCCATGGCGACAAACTCGGCCCCAAGGAGCAGATAGAGAACGGCGAGCGATGCCATGACGCCGATTAGCGAGAGCGCGCTCGAGATGGGATGAGTCTGCAGGACCAAGTTGAAGGCGCAAACGACCGCCACCAATGCGAACATTAGAAACAGAATCGTATCCATACGTTACGACCTTGTAAATAGGGCGACGAACAGCGCCGTGAGCAGTAGGTTAATGAGTGCGACAGGAAACAGAAACGTCCAGGCGAAATGCATGAGTTGGTCGTAACGAAAGCGGGGCAGTGTTCCGCGCACCCATACGAAGACGAAAATCAGAAACCCCACCTTGGCGACGAACCAGAACACCGCCAAAAGAATTGTGCTTAACCACGGGATGATTGCGATTGCGGCGACGGTCCAAATTAGAGCGAGTACCAGAAATGCAAGGCCGAAAAATGGGAACGTTCGCCGGTCGTTGCGCCGAACGTTGCGGGCCCCGGCCGCAAAGCATGCACCGGCGGCGACCAGAAACAAAATCGGCGCTACCCAGTTCGAATAGGGCGCTGGAAACAGCGGATGCCAGCCACCGAGAAAGAGCAGCGTCGCGACGCAGGTAATGTTGACAATGTTCGCGTATTCCGCCATGAAGAAGGAGGCGAACTTCATGCTGCTGTATTCGGTGTGAAATCCGGCTACAAGCTCGTTTTCGGCTTCGGGGAGATCGAACGGGATGCGATTAGTCTCGGCGAACGCCGCGATCATGAAAATGATGAACGCGAAGATCTGCGGGAACGGCATTTGAAAGATGCTCCACCGTGGTATGAAGCCGAGATAGTAGCCGCCCTGGCTGTTCGAGATTGCGCGAAAGCTCAGCTCATTGGCCAAGAGCAGCGGGGACACGATCGCTAACGTGAGTGGCAGCTCGTAGCTGATCATCTGCGCACTGGCGCGCAGGCCCCCCATGAGCGAGTATTTGTTATTAGAAGACCAACCTGCCAGCGCAACTCCATAAACGCCTACAGCCGCAATTGCGAGCACGAACAGAATGCCGACGCGAAGATCGGCGATCTGCATGTAAGTGCGCACGCCGAAAATGTCGACTTCCGGCCCGAACGGAATCACCGAGATGGTGGTGAGTGCAAGCGAGACGGCAATGAAGGGCGCCAGCAAATAAAAGAAGCGATTCACATATGGCGGCAGAAGATCTTCCTTGCTCAACAGTTTGAAGACATCCGCAAGCGGCTGCATCAAGCCGTGCGGTCCTACCCGCAGCGGACCGGTACGGGATTGAATGTGCGCCAGCACTTTGCGCTCGATCCATTGCAAATAGGCGAGCGTCGTCATGAAAATGGCGAAGACGATGACGATCTTAATCAGCGTGACAACAAAAAAGTTCATGCGCCCCGAGTGGTCATTTCGAGTTGCACACTCCCGGTTTCCTCGGGAACGACCGGGTGCTTAAGGGGATCGTGATAAAGCTCTCCGGGCGCTTCGATGACACCGTTGAGCATTTTCGAAAAGCGTCCCAGAGTGCCTGAGGTGAACAGCGTGTTTC
>JAFAQG010000355.1 GCA_019246575.1 Acidobacteriaceae bacterium | reverse complement strand
AGCTCGCGGGCAGCAACAGTGCGGATAATGGCTCGGCACTCGTTGCATACGATTTGCGCTTGATCGCCGATGATGATGCCGTTCAGGCAACCGCAGCAGTCCGCATCGCCAAAATCCGCATGCGGCAGCGTCGTTCCGATTACGTCGTCCATTCCGCCTGGCCGCTCTAACCGCAGCGTATCAGCGTAGCGAGCCTGCAGCAGCAAGGAAGCAAGCTTGCCTCACGGCTAGGCCGCGCCACGCACCATGGCGACAATCGCGCCAGCCTGTCGCGAATGTCGCAAAGCTGCTAACTCGGCACGTCGTGCCGAGATCGATGCCGTCCGATAGCGCCGCAATGGCGCAAATCAGTTATAACCCGGTCGCGTTCCCAACGATCTCTAATCGCTGGAAACCATTGAGATAGGCAACCTCGACACTCTTCTTAAACGGACCAACGATGGAAGGCGTAGCGCGGATCCTCGCCGCCCGATCCGCCGCCAAAACTAAGCGCCAAACGCGGCCGAAACTGCCTCATTGCGAATATTGCGACACAAATACAGACACCGTCGTTTTTGTCGCATTGAGGGCGTTTGAGGGCAGAAGCTCTGAGCAACAGCGAACACATCACCCGGACATTTTGGCGGTATAACAATCGATGTTCGGAACGGAGTAGTCGTGTGATCACCCTTAAGGAAGAGAATGCCGAGCAAAACATCTTCAGACTCGTTGACAAGCTGACCCGGTTCAATGTTCTGCTTGCACTCGCTATGGGAGTTGTGCTCGGCTTTGGCATATCAAGACCCAACTCGAACTTGGTTTGGGCAATAAGCTTGCTCCTGATTCTGCTGGCCTGGTACTTCGAGACCGTGGTGAACCGAAAAATAAAGTCGAGGATCAGGGAAGTCATTGATCACATAGCTGTAAAGCCATAAGGCGTTTCGTGCGGGGCGCACCGCCATGTTGTCGGCCTCGAAAGCAGCGGTCGTCTCGCAACAAGCCGCCGCCAAAAACCAGCGCCAAACGCGCCAAAACAGGCCAGATTCAGACTTTTAATTAAAACTGTACGATTCTTTACAATCAGATTTGCGACAATTGCGACAGCGATGGCGACACTGTCGTTTTAGTCGCATTGAGGGCGTTTAGGGCAGAAGCTCGGAGCGACAGTAGACAGCTGGCCCCGAGCTCTCCCGCGCGCACGGAATCCGCCAAGATGCACCTACGACGCGGGAGCCATCCTACGCCGTTGTGCGATCCGTGCACCTGCGATTCTGACACGTTCGCAATGCGATGCGCGCGGCCGGCAGCAAAGAATCGAACAGCGCAAGCATCCGCTCCATCTTTTCGGTCCATTCCAAAGGGAGTTGCACCTACACGTCGCGGCCGTCGAACTCCACGTACAGCGTCGGATCGTCCGCCGGCCAATTCGGCCGCGGCAAGGCTCAGCGCACGCCAGAGAGCGGATGGTCTTCGAAAGAATGCAGGAGTCCTCGCCTGGCAAGTTCCGCGCGCGTAATTTCCGACAGCTCGCTGCACCTTACAAGAAAAAATTTGTGGTCCGCAAGCAGCTGGCTATCGCTGAGTGTGCGCGCGCGATCGGCGTATTCCTCCAACGTTTTTCTTCTTTCGTTCGCGGTAGGCATCACAGCACCCCCGCCAGCAGGTCGCGGCGGAAGGCCTGCGCCGGCCGCACGTATTTCTTGAGCGTCTCCAGGTTCTTGTGTCCGGTCCGCTGGATGATCGCGAGGTGCGTACTCTGGCCGGTAACCCTAGCGCCAGGAATGTTGAACCACTTGTTGTTGTTGAGGTGGACTGACACGAGCCGCGCGCAAGTCCTTGTGCTGCAATTAGTTGCAGGAACACTTCACAGAATCGGAGCGTTTTGGGCCGTTTTCAATGTGCCATCAGGCCGCCGCGCGTGTATATAGGTCGACCCCTGGGACCTCGCCGCCGGGCAGACTTCTCGAATGGGCTGACGGAGGGTTGCTCATTGGGGAGTAATCGAGGACGACGAGGCCCCGGTAATGCGGTGGTTTCTTCTGAAGTCGATTGGTTCTTCTTTGCGTTACCTCCTCACCCCATTTCTGCGCGCCAATGCGGTGGTCGGTCAATACCCAAAATCCCTGGTGTTTATGAAACCGTGCGCCTGGCTAACGGCGGTCAATCAATTTCTCATGGCTGTGCTGCGGATCTTCATCGCGCTCGCGGATCAGTGGGACAAAGAAAACGAGTAGGTTAAGCCCGAAGCCGATGGCTAGAGCGTGCTTGCTTGGCGCCATCGGCTTTTTGGTTGTTCGCTTCAGATCAAGATTCGCCGCACTTCATGGAGTGATATTTTTTCTGCACGGCGCTTCGTGCCCCGGACTGTCCCTCAGATGTCCAGTTCGACCTCAAAGGGAATCTCAAGCTCAGACGCCGCTGCAGCCGTCACGTTCTGCGGATAGGCGGGATAGTGACCATTTTTCGCTGTGCGGAAGGCCTCGAAATTTTCGTACACTTCCATTCTGCCGTCGCCATATTCAACCTGGTTGGGATCACGCTCGTAAACGACGATGCGGCCGTGCTTGGTTTGCGCAACTGAGTAGCGCGTCTCGTAACCCCAATGCACGCCGGAGTTA
>JAFAQG010000786.1 GCA_019246575.1 Acidobacteriaceae bacterium | reverse complement strand
CGGCGGATTCGGACGGAGGTATCAGGCCGATTTCCCGACCGAGGCGACGCAGATTGCAAAACGCGTTGGCAAGCCGGTGCAACTGGTATGGTCGCGGGAAGACGACATGACTCACGATTTCTATCGGCCAGCGTCATATCACCGCATGAGCGGGGCGCTGGATTCGGAGGGGAATATCGTTGCCTGGAGGCATAAGCAGACTTCCACCTCGATTGCAGAATGGTTCAGTCCGAAGGAAGCTCCGGAGTCTTCAGAACTGGGATGCACGAGACAAATGCCCTATCTGACGAAGAGCTACAAACTGGAGTATTTGCCCGCGGCGTCTGCAGTACCGAGAGCGTGGTGGCGATCGGTGGAAGCCTCCGTGATCGGGTTCGTGATGGAAAGCTTCATCGACGAGCTGGCGCATGCGGCTGGGGTTGACCCGTATGAATTTCGTATACAGAAACTTGGGGAAGCCCGCTTGGTTAAGAACACGCTAGACGACGAAGCGCGCCCGCTCGATACTGCGCGGCTCAAAGGCGTGCTGCAGCTTGCAGCGCAAAAGAGCGAGTGGGGCAAGCGGCTGCCGGCAGGACAAGGACGCGGCATTGCGGCGCATTATTCGTTTCGCAGTTATGTAGCAAACGTGGCCGAAGTTGCGGTCGAAGACGGTCATGTGAAGGTGAAGCGGGTGGTCTCAGCTGTGGACATCGGCACGCCGGTGAATCCCGACGGAATTCGAGCACAAGTGGAAAGTGCGATCGTGTATGGATTGACCGCAGCGCTCAAGAGCCAGATCACAATCGAAGGTGGTCAAGCGGTGCAACAGAACTTCAACAAATTCACGACCCTCTCCATGAAGGAGACGCCCCTCATTGAGGTGCATATCGTGCCGAGCACCGTCGCCCCGACGGGCATTGGTGAGCCGGGGTTGCCGCCGACCGCCCCGGCGTTGATGAACGCGATCTTTGCCGCCACCGGAAAGCGCATACGGAGACTGCCGCTGCAGCCCGGAGATTTAGCCTGACGGCGCGTTTACCTGCCGCGGCTCACGCTTTACAGGCTTGCGTTTGCGGGCGCGGAAGGCACGCTCGATGGTACTGCTCGCAGTCTAAGAATGCACCACCCGGTGATCACGATACCGTAGGTAGCGAAAACTAGATCCATTATGTCTGCGGTCGCGCTGTTCCTCGACAGAGCAACAAGCAGAAGGGAGAAGCAGCTTAGAACCTCAGCTGCCAGCGCGAGCTGCCAGAAAATCAGCCACACGAAAGTGTTATTCGGGCGTGCCAGGTTTTGAGCGCGTATTGCTTTGTCCAGGCTCCACAGGAAGGCCAATGTGGCTGTGGCGGAGCCAACCCAGAGAACGAGCCCGACCGTGGCGAGCAGAGACGGCTCACCGCCACTCTCACTGGGCGCTCCAAACGCGACGACCAGAAAACCGAAGATGCTCGCAAAGAACAGACCTGAAATTAACCTTCTGACCGCCAACCTGCGAAGGTTTGAAATTTGCGATTTCATTTCCTCGAAGACATCCCAGCCGACCAGCGGAAAAAGAAACGCATCGATGAACTTAGAGCAGAGGAAGACCCGGAATCCCGCTCTGGAATCCGACCGAAGAGATAACTCCACGACGTCGAAGAAGACCGACAGCACGCAAGCTAGCGTGATGAACACATAGACGCGCTGGAGTCTGAGCAAGAGAACGCGGCAAAGCAGAAGAGCATCTACCGCGCTCCCGACGATCTCCATCCAGTGGTTCGCTTGGGTTAACATCCCCTAAACACCATTTGAACCTACACAGGAGTCGGGTGCCCGATGGTCGACCTGGAAGGATGAACTGCAAGACTGGATTGAGAGGATATATAGCGTATGACAGACTGGTTCGCGCGCCCTGTTCTACACGTGACGGACGTTGAGGCTTCGCTCCGCTTTTACGTGAACCGGCTCGGCTTCACGAGCCCCTGGCGATACGCGGAGGACGGCAGAGCGCACGTCGCACAGGTGGACCGGCAGGGCTGCGCTCTTATCTTGGCCGACACGTGGCCGGAGAAGATTGGCAAGGGTCTGATGTTCATTTCGTTGAACGTTGATCACCAGACGCGAGAGGCCGCGATCGCGGCGTTAGAAGCGCTGCGCGCGGAACTCGAGGCCAAGGGTGTTCCGGTCAAGGAGGGTTCCTGGGGCTACCGGCTCCTGGTAGTCGATGACCCCGACGGCAATCAGCTCTTCTTCAACTATCCGAACGAGATTGCATCCGACGAGATTGTTAGAGATGCCGCGTAATCATCCAGCCGCGCTGGCTAGGCCGTAGCGCTTAGCCAGCTCGGCTGCCGATGATGGAAACTACAAGATCGGTGCGATTGGCTGAATTGTGGATAGATCGATCGGTTGCCCGGCCGCTGCGTTCTCGGCAGCAACCGCTTCATCCGTCGCGGCGATCACGACCGCTGCTAACGCGGCGTACGGCTGCGCCTGTGGCACAGCTTCGGCAATGGACGCGGCTATCTCGAGTTCGGTGAGAATGTCGATCGCGCTGACATTTGCGCCATCACCTGAACGCAGGCGAGCGGCGCGAGAGCGAATTTTCTGTGTGGTGGTAGGAGAAGCGTGCATGTCTGCTTCGAAGGTGTTTTCGAGGAGTACGATGCTGATCGTCAGGTTCTGGATGGCCACACTGACTTGCGCCTGGTTGCTGGCCATGACGGCCGTTCGGTAAATCGAGTACGCATTCAAAGCTGTCGAGTATGCAGCAGCAGCGCGGTTGAATTCCGGCGCATACTGCGAATAACCGGTGGATACCTGGACGCGCAGCGACGTGAGTGCTCCCTGAGCGAGCGTCAGAGAATCATACGACGTGCCGTCAAAGGCGTTGATCTGATTCGGGTGAGCTGGCTGTGTCTTACAGCCTGTGCTGATGAGTGCGGTTGGGAAAATCGCGCAGAAAGCCGCGGCTAATTTGTATTTGGTACGCATAGGACTTCTGCACACGAGAGTAGTTAGCGCGAGCAGCGGCTGGCTGGCTGCTTGCGACATAAGCAGTTGAAAATGAAGAAAAAAAAATTCGTCAGCAGAGCTGTGACCGCT
>JAFAQG010000756.1 GCA_019246575.1 Acidobacteriaceae bacterium | reverse complement strand
TATTTTTGTCCGTGTAGATTAAGGATCCCGGACGCCAACCGGATTGAGATGCTGTCTCAACCCCTACATAGCTCGCCGGAAAAAACGGGCTGATCGTATTCTGCGAACCGTCCTGGATCACGATCTTGCCCGTCGCGATATCGAAGGCCGAGGCAAGCCCGTTCGTCGACTGCCAGGCGGGGTGAATCTCGTAGCGCAGCCCGATGTCTGCCGTCAGTTTGGGCGTGACCTTGAATTCATCGGTGACGAAGAAGTCCTCGGCCCAGCGGAGAAAAGGCACGTCCAGCGGTGGCGCAGCGATGCTGGCCGTGCTCGGATACCCCAGCAAAAAATCCGCGTACGCGAACCCGGTATAGCGGTTCGAAAACTGCATGTTTCCAAACAGCGACGAGCTCGCTACAACGTTATTCGCGTAATAGCGTGCAATCTGCGTCCCGGCTTTCAGCGTGTGCTTGCCGTGGGTCCATGTCAGCTGGTCCTGAATGAACTGGTTGAAGTTGTAGAAATCGGGCCCGCCGTAAGCGGTTTGCTGGATCGTCGTGAGGCCGGGACCTGAAAACGAGATGGTCGGCAGTCCGGGAAGGTTCGGCAGGTTCGGCAGCAGACCCCGCAAGCCAAGCTGAGCAACCGTCGCGGGGCCGTTATTCGCGCCCCACCTCGGCTCGTTTGTATAAGACATGCCGTACCGCAGCTCGTTCACCAGACTGGGCGTGAAGATCTGGCTCCACGACGCTACCGCGTTCCGCGTGTTCCGAACGTCGTGGATTCGCCCGATTGTCGGAAGATTGGCATCGTAATCGGAGCCGTACTGCCTCTGCCATGTATACCGTGCGAAAAAGAACGTGTTGTCCGAGACGCGATGATCGATGCGCGCCATCCAGTAGTAATTCGGATCAAACGGGTGCGTGAGCGTCGTCACGTAATTGGGCGATGTGAGGGTCGTCGTGCTTCCTGTGTTGGGCAGTGGGTAATAGAGATTTTGGATCGCGAGCGAGACCGGGTTGAGCTCATTCATCGGAATCTGGTTCCCTGGGTAAGCCACGCCCGTGATGGGATTCCTGATAACCGTGCCCGGCAGTAGACCGGAAAAGTTCCCGGTTCGCCATGCCGCGAGCGGCACCGTGGGATTGATCAGATTCTGAGCCTGACTGCCGCGGCTCAGCTCGTAATCGAAGAAGAAGAATGTTTTATCGTGGCCGTTATAGAAGCGGGGTATGATGACGGGGCCGCCGATGGTTCCGCCCGGTTGGTGCGAGATGCCGGTTGCTCGTGTCGGTGAAAAGAAGTTGCGCGCGCGGAAAGCGGGAGTGACGTAGTAATCGAACGCGCTCCCGTGCCAGTCGTTCGAACCCGCCTTCGAGACCACGGTCACTTGGCCGATCGTGGGAGCATCCGCCGTGTTATCCGCGCTATCGATCCGCACTTCGTTGAAGCTCTCCAGGTAATTCGTCAAGGGACCGATCGTCGTGCCGTTGTACGCAATGTTGCTGATGCCGTCTAGCGTGAAGTCGGACTGGTTCCGACGGCTGCCGTTGAACCGGTACGTCGCCGTCACGGTAGTCGCAGCGCCGACCCCCGGAACCAGAGCCAGAAACGAAGTAACACTGCGCGTATTCAACGGCAGTTCTTCCATATCCATCGTGCCTCGCGACTGGCTGATGCGCGCGGTCTCAGTCTCTATCGGAGTCACTGTGCTTGCCGCGACGGTCACCGTTGAACTAACCGCACCTACCTGCATCGAGAGGTCAAGCCTTCGAATCTCGCGGGAAACGACGTGAATGTTGTCTGTTTTCAGCTCCTGGAATCCCGGCGCGGTTACCGTGAGCGAGTAAGTGCCCTCGCGCAAATTGGCGAGCGTGTAAACCCCGTCGCTGGTGCTCTGCGTGTCGTACGAATATCCGCTCCCCGTTTCGGTCGCGTGGACTTGGGTGCCTGCGACAGCGGCGCCGGTTGGATCGGTAATGTTTCCGGTAATAGTTGCGAACGTTGTCTGCGCGAGCGCGATAACGGGACAAAAAGCGGCGCATGCGATCACGCCGGCTATGTGTCGCATTTGGAAAACCTCCTGAGCGATTTGGGCGACTAACCTTCACTCCACACGAGTGGACGTCTAGTTAATCGCCGCGCCCGGAGATTTCGTTACGCGATGCGCTGCCCCGAAATACTTCGTACTGAATCCAGCGTCGCTAAAAATCCATGCGCACGCCGAGACGGAACCTGCGCGGTCCCGAAGGATCGATGCCGCCGGCGCCGTTCCCGGTGGAAGTAATGATTCCGGAAACACCCGTCTGGTTGTAGATCAATGCGGTGCCCTCGGGATACGTGGCCCCATTTATAAGACTGATGGTCGAGGAGCTGTTCAACAGGGGATTGAAATTGGTGTGATTCAAAATATTCGTTCCTGTGAACTCGATCCGGAACTTCAACCGCTCGCGTACGGTGAAGTTCTTGGCGAGCCCCGCATCGACGGTGAAGCTTCCCGGGCCGACGATGACGCCCTTGGCGGACGTGCCAAATTGGCCCGCACCTGGTGGCGCGAACGCATGGAGGTTGTACCAGTCTTGAACGGACCGCTGATCCGCCGGAAGGTTCGGATTCGCAATCAGGTCCGGACGAAGCGTGACGGTGGGCGGAGTGGCGCTCGAGGTAAAGCCCGTACCCGTCGGGTCGGTCCCAGTCCAAAGCGGTGTCAGGAAAAAACCTGTGCTCCAGGTCAAAGCCTGCGTAACCTGCCAACCGCCTATCAAAGCATCCAGCAGCCCGTTGCCTTTCGAAAGGAATTTCCGCCCGTGGCCGACCGGCAAGTCATAGATCAGGCTATCCGTGATGCGATGTGTCGGAATATCGGCCCAGGGAGCTCGTTCCCGGCGCAGATTGTACGAATCCTCGGGCTGCTGATCGCGCTCCAGATCGCCGATGTCTCGCGCCCAAGTCCAGTTGAAATCGTAAAGCAGCCCCGTCGCAAGCGGCCGTTTTACTTCGGTGTTAAAGCCGTTGTATTGATGGCCCGCCCCGTTCGTGACATACGTGACGTTCCCGAATTGCCGGAATGGACGCGGTTTATTGATATACAAACCGGGGCCCGCGAGCGGCTGGTTGTAGTTGTATTGGTACTCGCCTTGCCGTGTTCCCGTGCCTACATACGACACGCGAACACCCATATTGCCGAGCTGCCGCTCGACCGTGACGTTGTATTGCAGCGAATACGGAATCCGCAAATCTTTCTTGAATGCGGTGGGCAGGCTTACGTTGGTGCCGTTGAGCGGAATGTTCGGATAGACCTGCGGCAGCACGATGACCGGATTCGCAGCTGTGGAGTTGATGAGCGTCGGGTTCGTGTACCCTGCCGGACTGACCGAGAACGGCGTGCTGCCCATCGGAACCTGCGTCGGCACCAGGTCGTAGAAAATGCCGAATCCCGCGCGGAACACCGTTTTGCCGCTGCCCGGGCTCCATGCCAGCCCCACACGCGGCGCCCAGTTGTTCTTGTCTGTGTAAAGGAGCGAGCCCGGACGCCATCCCGCTTGCGAGGCCGTCAAGATACCGACGGAGCTCGTTCCGAAGAACGGGCTGACCTTGTTCTGCGACCCGTCCTCGATGATAATGTTCCCGGTCGAGACGTCGAAGGCCGAAGCAAGGCCGTTCGTCGAACTCCATGCCGGGTGAATTTCATAGCGCAGGCCGATATTGGCCGTCAGCTTAGGCGTGATCTTAAACTCATCCGTGGCGAAGAAGTCGTAGCCCCACCGCAGAAACGGAGCGTCGAGCGCGGGCGGCGCAATGCTGGTGCTGTTTGGATAGCCCAGCAGAAAGTCCGCGTAGGCGAAGCCCGTGTACTTATTCGAGAACGAGAGATTACCGAACAAGTTATTCGATTCCACTGTGTTGTCCGCGTAAAAACGGCCGAGCTGCATTCCAGCCCGTACCGTGTGCTT
>JAFAQG010000695.1 GCA_019246575.1 Acidobacteriaceae bacterium | reverse complement strand
CCGTGGGCGTGACAAACTCTACTTGAATTGCTCCCGGATCGTCCGCCTGCGGAAGTAGATCGATCGAGTACGAACTTACCTCGGCACTCACCAACTCAGCCTTTCCGCGGCTTGGACCCAGACCCTCGTTCGCGATCTCTGCAAATGCGGTCTTGATCGCGTCGACCACCGAAGGCGATCGATCGAACAGGTGAATATCGAACGCAAACGGAGCATCCGCGCTGAAACTGCATCCATCCAGATGCGCTGCTCGCAAAACGAATGGGCGCGGTGCATCTCGAAACCCGCTTGGACCGCCACAGGCACGCGGAGCAAAGACACGAGCGTACTGCACGCTGTCTCCCACTTTTCGGAGGAAGCAGCCTAAAGCGCCGCGCACTAGGGTTCCCGCCTGCCCGGCCGGGAAATGAACCGGCTCTCGCGCGATAAATTCAAACCGCAAGCGCAAGAACTCTAATGGTGAAAGCTCGTGCAAAGCAACAACACGTTATCCTACAAAAGCTTGAAAATTCACAAACCCAGCCTGCTAAACCGCGTAAGCGTAGCGGGCGCGATGTTCGCCGTAGCTGCAGGTTCAGCCACGCTGCCGCTGATGCCGTGGCCCGCGAGCGTCACCGCCCAGCCGGGCTCGGTTGAGATCACTACCTCATTTTCAATCTCAGTTGCCGGAGGGGGCGCCAAAGACCAACGCGTGCAAGCCTCAGTACAGCGCACGTTTTCGCGCCTGAGCCGCCAGACGGGCATGCTGATCCTACCGCACGTCGTTCTGCCGGAGCAGGCTCCAACGCTCAGCATTGTAATCGAACAGCGCGATCACCGGCCGCCTCAAAGACTCGGCGATAATGAGCGGTACTCGCTCGAAATCGCGAACGGCCGCGCTCGGATCTCGGCAGACTTTCCGCTTGGAGCGTTGCGCGGGCTCGAAACGTTTCTCCAGCTCGTTCAGCAAAACCAGTCCCTGCCGCAACCGGTGTCGCCGGGCTTTTCCGTCCCCGCCGTGACGATACGCGATGAACCGCGTTTCCCCTGGCGAGGTCTCTCGCTCGACGTCTCACGCCACTTTATTCCTGCCGACGGCATTAAGCGGACCATCGATGGACTCGCGGCCGTCAAGCTCAACGTGCTGCATTGGCACCTCTCCGACGATCAAGGGTTTCGTGTCGAGAGCAGGCGATATCAGCGCCTGCACATGTACGGTTCCGATGGCCTATATTACACGCAGCCCGAAATTCGCGACATCGTTGCATATGCACGCGATCGCGGTGTGCGCATCGTGCCCGAATTCGACATGCCGGGTCACGCGACAAGCTGGTTGCCGGGCTATCCGAATCTGGGCGCCGGTCATCCGCCATACGAAATTGTGCGCGGCACAGGCATCCGCACCGACCTGCTCGATCCCACAAAAAACTCCACATACAGTTTTCTTGATGGCTTTGTCGGCGAGATGGCAAAGCTTTTTCCCGACGAATACTTTCACATTGGCGGTGACGAAGTCAACGCGCGAGAGTGGCTGGACAACCCGAAAATTCGGAGCTTCATGCGCAGTCACCACATCGCCAACGGCCAGCAACTCCAGGTCTATTTCAACCAGCGACTACTCAAAATCGTCACCAGACGCGGCAAGCGCATGGAGGGATGGGACGAAGTCCTGCAACCCAATCTCCCGAAGAACATCGTTATTCAATCCTGGCGCGGACAAGAGTCGCTCTGGCAGGCAGCGCGGGAAGGCTACCAGGGCATTCTGTCGGCCGGTTACTACCTGGACCTAATGGACCCCGCTTCCTTCCATTACTCGGTCGACCCCATGAAGGTTCCGCCGCCCGATCCGGGCAGGAAGAGGCGAGACGGGAATCCAAACCACCCGCCGCCCGGAACGCCTGCCGATCTCACGCCCGATCAGCAAAAACTGATTCTCGGCGGAGAGGCAGCCATGTGGGAGGAGATCGCCGATGCCGAGAATATCGATGCAAAACTCTGGCCGCGGCTTGCCGCCATCGCGGAACGGTTTTGGTCGCCCGAATCCGTTACGGATGTGAACTCGATGTACACGCGGCTCGAGGTTGTAAACCGCTGGCTCGAGTGGCTCGACCTTACCCAACGCTCCAACCTCGAGTTGATGCGTCAGCGTCTCGCGGCCACCATGCCGCGCGCACCGCTCGACGCATTCTCATCGATCCTGGAGCCGGTAAAAGGTTACATTCGGCACCGGGAGCGCCCCAATATGCTCACTCCATTCAACCGCTTGGTGGATGCAATCCCTCCGGAGAGCGATGCGGCGCGCGACTTTCGCAACGCGACAGATGCGTATCTCGCCGGGCCGAAAACAGCTCAGAACAGCGAAGCGCTTCGCAGGCAATTGGCCGCGTGGTCGGAAGCTGCTACACAGGTTCGCCCCACGCTACAGGCCAATTCCCTTCTGAACGAAGATGTCTCTGTGGCCGATACCGTCCTCAGGCTCTGCAAGTCCGGACAAGACGCGATCGCGCATCTCGAATCGAATACCGGAGTCGACGCGAAGGTCAAGCAGGACACCCTCGCCGCGATTCAACTGGCCGAGGAGGCCGAGCAGCCGCAGGCCGACATGCTGATTGCGATTGCCCCCGGGGTTCAAAGGCTCGTGGAAGCGCTCGCGACAACGAACCCGCAGTAGCTGGTGGTGAACGGTGCAGGCTGGTAAGATGCTTTACAACGGATGCTCGACCTGAGCCCTGGCGATCCGATCATCAAAGCCTATCTCAGAGACATCCAGCAGCTCGAATAGCAACGCGTCAGTCACGAACTGGGTCTGAAGGGACCTTTTCAGAATCTGCTCGAAAGAGCAGCCAAGAAGCGCGACTGGATGCTGGTCCCTGAGCTTTCCACTTACTCCGGCCGACGCCGTGTCGTACCCGACGGTACGGTGCGCGATGAGTTCCGTCTTGCGCGCGGCTGGTGGGAAGCCAAGGACACGAGCGACGATCTCGGCGCGGAGATTCAAAAGAAGCTCAAAGCGGGCTATCCGAGCCGGAACACCATCTTCGAGGACACGCGGACCGCGGTTCTGTATCAGGATCGCGGCGAGGCCGGCGAATTTGCGCTTCGCGAACCGCTGAAGATAGCCGCCCTCCTCAACCAGTTCTTCTCGCATGACGAATCCGACGAGCGAGAATTTCAGCTCGCAATGGATGAGTTCAAGAGCCGCATTCCGGATCTGGCGCAATCGCTGTATGAGCACATTGCGGAGGCGCATAAGGGAAACGCGCGGTTCAAGCAGGCCTTCGCTGAATTTGTAGCGCTTTGCCGGCAATCGCTTAATCCCGAACGCTCCGAGCACATGGTTGACGAGATGCTGATCCAGCATCTGCTCACCGAGCGCTTGATGCGCAATCTCTTCCAGAATCCCGACTTCATTCATCGCAATGTGGTTGCAGCACAGATCCAGAAGGTGATCGACGCGCTTGCTTCGACGAGCTTTTCGACCGCGGAATTTCTGAAGAAACTCGATCCATAATACAAAGCGATCGAGCGCGAGGGCGCGAATCTCGCGCACTTCACCGAGAAGCAGGATTTTCTCAATTCTGTCTACGAGCAGTTCTTTCAACGGTTCTCGCCCGATGTCGCCGACACACACGGGATCGTCTACACACCCCGGGAAATCGTCGACTTGATGTGCAATTCGGTCGAGCGCGCGCTGAAAGAACACTTCAATCTAAATCTCTCTTCGGCCGAGGTCGTCATACTCGACCCTTGCACCGGAACCGGCAACTTCATCGTGAATCTGATCCAGCGAATTCCGGGCAGCGCTCTTCGCGAGGCGTATCACAACCGGCTCTTTGCGAACGAAGTCATGCTGCTGCCGTATTACGTAGCAAGTTTAAATATCGAGCACGCGTTTTACGAGCGGATGCGGAGCTACGAGTCGTTCGACGGCTTATGTTTCGTCGACACGCTCGACATGTCGGAGCCGAAACAAAAGGGTCTCTTTACTGCCGCAAACACCGAGCGAGTGGAACGCGAGAATAGCGCTGCGATAACGGTTATCGTCGGCAATCCGCCCTACAACGTAGCCCAGAAGAGCGAAAACGACAATAACAGGAATCGCAAGTACAAGGTTGTCGATGCGAGGATTCGAGACACGTACACGAAAGACTCCAAGGCCACGAACAAGAATTCGCTGTCCGACATGTACGTGAAGTTCTTCCGCTGGGCAACGGATCGTTTAGAGAATCGCGACGGAATCGTCTGCTTTGTCTCGAATAACAGCTTCGTGGACCAGCACGCGTTCGACGGTATGCGAAAGCACCTGGCTCAAGATTTTCAAATTATCGATCACGTCGACTTACACGGGAACGTCCGCCGCAATCCGAAGATATCCGGGACGACTCATAATGTGTTCGGCATTCAGGTTGGGGTCGGAATTACGCTGGGTATCAAAAAGGCTGGCCTTAAACCAACATTGCGGTACTTTCGAGTCCCGGAGATGTGGCGCCGACGCGAGAAGCTGGATTTCTTGGCGCAAGGCAAGATCGACTGGCGCGAGATCCACGCGGATGCACGGCATACGTGGATCATCCCCGAGAACTCCGATGAGTACGGAGCGTTTATAGCGATTGCGGATCTGTTTCAACTGCGAAGCCGAGGTCTTGAAACAACTCGCGACGAAGTCGTTTACGATTTCAGCCGTGAGAAGCTCATAACCCGTGTCACACGATTCATAAAGGACTACAACGCCGAGGTAGATCGACATAGACGTGACAAGAACGCCGATTTCCCGGACCACCTAAAGTGGAGCAGCCGATTGAAGGAATGTCTCGCTCGCGGACAATATGCCGAATACAGCCCTGCGAAAATACGTGAAGCGTTGTATCGACCGTTTACGAAGAAGTGGGTCTTCTTCGATTCTGTACTGAATCAGCGCACAGGCCAATGGCCAAGTATCTCAGGGCCTGTAATCTGGGTCAAAGTAGGCGCTGGGTGGCCTTTCTTCGCTCTGACGTCCGATCTGATCTGCGATTTGCTTCCACAGGGCGGGTCGCAATGCTTTCCTCTCTCTCACCTGAAAGACTCGGCTGTTGACCGCTTCATGCTGCAGTACACGGATGCCTCAATCACCAAGACCGACGTGTTCCAATACATCTACGGCGTACTGCATCATCCCGGTTATCGCTCGCACTATGCGGAAAATCTGAAGCGCGAACTGCCTCGGATACCGTTCGCGCCGGATTTCCACGCTTTCGCCGATGCAGGGAAGCAACTCGCTCACCTGCACGTCGGTTATGAATCGCTCGAGCCTTGGCCGCTCGAACACGTCGAGCGCAAGGATGTCCCTTACTCCGAGCGCGTTACGAAGATGAAGCTCAGCAAGGATCGGACATCGATTCAGGTCAACGACTCATTGACTCTGGCCGGCATTCCCGCCGAAGCATTCGACTACCGGCTCGGGTCGAAATCGGCCATCGAATGGATCGTCGATCAATACCAGGTGAAAGGCGAATCGGACCCCAATCGCGAAGACGATCCGGGCTACATTGTGCGTTCGATCGGGCAAATTGTGCGCGTGAGTGTTGAGACGGTTCGCATCGTAGCAACTCTCCCGGATTTTCGCCCAAACACCCCCGCCCAGCCCTCACATTAAGCTGATTGGATCGACATCGATGACGAGCGCGGTTGTGCGCCATTTCTCTTTTTGCGCGAACTCGCGCACTCGCTTAACGACATCGCGCAAGGTGGATCGCTTGGCTGCTTTGAGCAGAATCTGGTAGCGATATTCGTCCATCAAGCGGGGAACAGGCGCTTCCGCGGGTCCCATCACGCGCACGCCCTCCGGTTGCGGGTTCAACACATGGCCCAGCTCAGTAGCCATCCGCAGCGCTTCGGCTTGCCTCTGATCGCGGATCAGGATATTCGCGAACGCAGCAAACGGCGGATAGCGCAGCCAGCGCCGGAACTCGATCTCTTTCTTGTAGAAATCGTCGTAATCCTGATTGGCCGCGAACCGGACGGCATAATGATCGGGATTCAGCGTTTGCACAATGACGCGTCCGGGCGAATCGCCACGGCCCGCGCGGCCGGCTGCTTGCGTGAGCAATTGAAAGCTGCGCTCGGCCGC
>JAFAQG010000482.1 GCA_019246575.1 Acidobacteriaceae bacterium | reverse complement strand
CAAATGCCGCGCCGCCCCACGCCCACGCGCGCCAGAACCGGCGTAGAAACCACGCAAACGGGATCGCAAGCGCGATCGGAACCAGACCTTTCGCGAGCGCAGCTATTCCGAGGCACGCTCCGAGTCCCATAAACCTTATGTGAACCTCCCGTTTTTCGGGTTCCGTTCTCAACAGCGGCAGCGCCAAGAAGACAGCGAGGGAAAAGAAGACTGCAAGCGGCACGTCGGTGAGACACAGTTCGCTGTAAGCGAGCCATCCCGCAGACGTCGCCGTCATCGCAATTGCTATCGCTGCTGATTCCTTGCCGAACTCGCGCCGGAGAAGCACGTACGACGACGCGAGAAACGCGAGACTCAGCAGCGCCACAGGAAGCCGTCCGGCAAGGTCGCGATTCAGTCCTGCGGCAGTTCCGGCCGCCGTCATCCAGTACAGCAGGGGCGGCTTTTCGAACCACGGCTTGCCCCAGAGCACCGGCGTAACCAAGTCTTTCGTCCTCGCCATCGCAATTCCGATCGCGGCATAGCGCGGCTCGTCGGGCCCCAGCACGCCCACCCCGTCTAAGTCATACAAATAAAGCGCCGCAATCGCAGCGGCCACAGTGAAAAGAGGAAGATACCTCCGGAGGGGTGACAAACCTTAATTTTAAATTTGAAGCCGGCCGTATCCTGATACTTTGAAGTGCTCCGTAATGAGAACGCTTTTGTTTGCAGCCGCTGCCGCCCTCACGTCGATGGCTGCCGCGCTCCCGCATTCACCCGGCCCGCCACATGTTGAGAAAGCACGCCTCGAAAGCTATCTGCGTTATGCGGATGGCTACACGCCGGAAGTGAACGTCGCGATCGACGATCCTCTTCCGAGTCCGTTCCCGGGCTACTACCGCCTTGTCGTTCATCTCAGCGCCGGACGCCAGAAATTCGACCGCATCTACTATCTCACGGCAGATGGTCAGCATCTCGTCTCCGGCGTCGTATGGGATCTGAACCTCAATCCATTTATTGACAACGTGCAGCACCTTCCTACATCCGGTCCTTCGTTTGGCCCGGCGAATGCGCCAGTCACTATCGTCGTCTTCAGCGACTTCGAGTGCCCATACTGCCGCGCGCTCGCACAAACGATTCGGACAAACATTCCTCAGAGATACCCGAATGAGATACGCGTCATCTTTGCCGATTTCCCACTTAATTCCATTCACCCCTGGGCGCAAGCTGCCGCTGAAGCATCCCACTGCATCGGCGATTCAAACCCGGAATCCTTCTGGGCCCTCCACGATTGGATCTTCGATCATCAGGACGAGATCAACAAGGCCGTCATTCCTTCCAAAGAAGTGCCGCCGGACCTCAGTGAGTTTCGAGAGAAACTCCTGGCCTATGTGAACGAGAAACATCTCGATACCGCAAAGATCACGAATTGCCTGAACACTCACGAAACTGCGCCTGAAGTTGCCGCCAACGAGCAAAAAGCCCGAGCGGTTCAGGTTCAGGAAACTCCTACCCTATTCGTTAACGGGCGCATGGTCAGCGGCGCAGTTGACTGGAAGAACCTCGAACCGATTCTCAGCTTTGAGCTGCATCGCCCCAAGGACATTCCCGCATCGACCACGGAATCCTGCTGTTCGGTCACAATCCCAAGTGTTCGCAAAAAATAGAGTCAGAATTTTCCCAACAATCGAACGAAATAGACGGCTGACACTATACGGACGCGAAATTCTGCCGATACGTATGAACGAGAGGGCATAAGTGACCCCAAACCTCAGGCTAGGTACACCCGATTTGCAACCCTTAGTGGAACTCCCAATCAAGAATGTCAGTGCCCAGGCGTTTCGGCTGCCTCCACTGATCCTTCACCCGTTCTCTACGCCCGATGAGACGTCTGTATTGGTCGAAAGTTCGCGCGCCAGCCTCGCTCTGCAGGGATTTCTTCCGCCCGACGCGGCACCGTCCGAAAACCTCGATGCACAGTTGCTGCGCGGTCGTTATGCGGAGCTCCGCATGCTCTTCTATATCGGCAAGGACCTGACGCGCTGGACCGAACAGTGTGCGGAGACGGTTGCAATGTCTGCTACGTTTGCGGGTCGCCGGATTTCCGCCGAGACCTTCTCAGTATTGCTCGTTCACCACATCCCTGCGCACGTTCGTTCGAAGCTCGAAAGTTGGGGTGTGCTCGATTTCGCGGCGCTATTCCGCCGCTCTATTGGACTACACAGCGTCTTCGCGGAACTGCCCGAAGCCGCAAAAATCAATACCGCATTTCTCCGCCGCTACCACCGGCACCTCGATCTGTGGTTCGAGCAGCGTCTCAAAGATTCGGTATTCGACCGCCCCGAACCAGGCGAGTTTGTCTTCGATCTTTATGCATCCGGTGAATACACGCTCATGCTGGAGCAGAGCTGGAGCGCCGGGTAAGTTTCTTAACGAAGTACGAGCCTCAGCCGAGAGTATGCTAATAGCATGAATTTGCCGAGATTCGTCCTAGTAGAGCAATCGTTTCCGAATCGCCGCATTCCAAACATATCTGAGCATATTCGAAACGAGCTCTCCCAGGCGGATTTCGCGCGCCGAGTACCGAAAGGAGCGCGCATCGCCATCGGAGCGGGCAGCCGAGGCATCGCTAACATCGCGACCATCGTAAAGTCCGTGGTCGACTTCTGGAAAGAGCAGGGTGCGAAGCCGTTTATTATTCCGGCAATGGGTAGCCATGGAGCTGCGACCGCCGAAGGACAGGCAGACGTGCTCGCGCATTACGGCATCCATGAAGCAACCGTGGGCGTGCCGGTCATTAGTTCCCTCGATGTGGTTCCTCTCGGCAAGACTCCCGAAGGCATCGAGGTCTTCATGGATAAGAACGCCTACGATGCCGATGCGGTTTTTCTCGTGCCGCGCGTAAAATGGCACACGGATTTCGCTGGCGCTGTCGAAAGCGGCCTGTTCAAGATGATGGCCATCGGGCTCGGGAAGTTCGCAGGCGCCCAGCAATACCACACCTTCGCGTACCGCATTGGGCTCGAGGCGATGATCCGCACTGTGGGCGCGAAGATGTTCTCTACCGGCAAAGTTCTGGGAGGGCTCGCCATTCAGGAGGGCGCGCACCATGAAACGGCCGGCATGGTTGCGGTGACAACCTCACAAGGTCTCGAAGCCATGATTGCTCACGAGGAACGTCTCTTGCGTGAAGTCAAGTCCTGGATGGCGACACTGCCCGCGCCCGAAATGGACATCCTCATCGTCGATGAGATTGGCAAGAATATCAGCGGCGCCGGCATGGACACGAAGATCATCAACCGCAGTGTGAACGGGCACTACAATCCATGGCCAAACACGCCCAATGTTCACCGCATCTATGCGCGCGCGCTTAGCGAGCTGACCTACCACAGCGGCGTTGGCCTCGGGATGGCCGATGTCGTTCACGATCGCCTGGTGAACGATATCGATTGGAAACCGACCTATATCAACTCTCTGACGGCTTCGACACCGGCCGCAATTCGAACGCCGATTCATTTTCCGAGCGATCGCGAAGCGCTCTCCAGAATCGCTCCCACTGTGGGCAAGATCGACCTC
>JAFAQG010000171.1 GCA_019246575.1 Acidobacteriaceae bacterium | reverse complement strand
ATACGCGGCCAATTGATAGCCGTGCCAGTCCTGCGGATCGCCCGTTTTGATGTCGATCAGATATTCGATCGTGCCGATGCTGCCCACGCGGTCGAGCATGCCGCAGTAACCCGAGACCGGTTGGAAAAGGAGATATTCAATCAGGAGCTTTCCTTCCGAATCGCGGCTGATGCTGAAGTGCGATTCTTTTTTGAAGCGTTGCCAGGCCGCGACGTAGCCGCGGTACGGCGGCAGAACGGTGTCCCAATCGAGATCATCTTCATCGAGGAACTGCGTGGCAAGATGAACCGCTCGGCCGCGTTCGCGAGCCTCATCCGTATACCAGGTTGTGTCGATAAGGCCCGCGTCTTTCAGGATCTGCGTGACGCTTGGCCGTTGCACGCCGGCAACGGTGTACACGTGAGCGGCTTGGTCAAACTGCACCAACTCTGTACTAGCTGGCAGGACAAGCATATGGACACCTCCGGGTGGATTCTTTATTGGGAATGAAAAGTGGCGGAATTAGAGCGCTCTGCCGAACCGGCGCCGTGATTTGAGCTAAGCTTCAGGCCATGGGCTACTATCACTCGTGGGAGGGCCAGGCGCTCCGGAAGCCTTCGGGCTGATTCGGGCAGATTTTGAGAAGCTCATTCTCGCGCTGTCCGATCTCGGCTGCCCATAGCAGGCGCCCATGGCACCGGCTTACCGGAGATCACGGACGACTACATTCAGTTCAAGGGCATCCCCACTGCAGGCACCAAAAGGTCGACGGGCCGGTGGTCATCTTTCCAGCGGAGGACGCTTGCGGTATCGATTCCGACCATGGCAAGCTATTCGCGGTCGCCTTTTTGGGATTGGTCACGAAGCGGCGCTGCGATGGCCAATGCTGTCAGGATGACTTTTGGCGGGGCAAACAGTACGACCGTGGCTTTTGTAAGACTGCATTCAAGCCCTACGATGTGGCGGTCACTGCGGCATTAATCATCGCGCAGCATCACTGGGGTGAAAATTTCGAGATCACGAAGTGCGGCTCGGACGACCAATGGCGGGATGCCAAGCTGATTTGCCGACGAATTCTTGGCTACGGAGCTTCGTTCAAGTTTGTACGTAAGTGGAGATCGCCGACGCCCTTGGAGTTACGACGTGAACCGGTTGAGGTAATGTCGTTGGAGGAATTGTAGGAACCGCTCGCACTTATTTAGCGAAAGAGATCCTCAAGGCTGGCCGCTTCTAGTACGCGGAACCCCACCGCTTTGACTTCCTCGGCAGACAATTGGGAGAGCTTGTCCTCGACCCACTCGGGGGGCGTGCCGAATTTTCGCTCGATCTGTTGTCGCAGCAAGCCTAGCTGACCCTGCAGATACACCGGCCCCAGCACTTTGTTTTCGGAAAGATCGATCGTGAACATTCTCTGTGCCTCCTGTTGAACGGCCTCTTCCAATCCTCGCAAGCCCGCAATAATCAGTAGCGCCTGAAAGTACTCGCTTGCTTGCTCCCCGGGCAATCTCGAGAGGTTCTCCCAGATCTGCCGGACGGCCGCGTAGCTGTCCTTCAGCCGGGTGAGTATCGCTATTACATTATCGCTCGGTTCAGGGCTGGCGAGCAGTGGCTCGCCGTCCACATCGCGCATATCGATGAGTTGATACCGATGGGAGCCGTCCGCCCAGGTGATTTCGCCCGGCATCCGCAGCGGTTCGCGGCCTGCATACAGTAGAACCTGCCTCGGTATACGCTGATGTAGTTTACCGATCCGCCCAAGATACTCGAGCATCCGGAAAGGCATTTCGTCATCGTGTCCGCTCTGAAGTTCGATGTGGATCAATTCGCCCTGGGCGGTTTCGCCGAGCATGTCGATGCTTGGCTTTTGCACTTTGGGTAGTTCCGTTTCGAGCCATCTCGCAACGGGTCGTCCCGCAACGCGCGCGAACGAATTGCGCAGCAGGAGCTTGAGGACAACATCGAAATGGTGCATATTTGCTGTCTTTCCGCGGCGGGTTCGCAGATCAAATTTTGGGCGGTTGTCAATCTCAGGGTGGCATGCTCTTTCTTGAGCACCGGTAGTGATCCGTCCCCGATGTGGCCCGCCATGTGCCGCAAATCTATCTATTGCAGCCGGCTGTGACTCGATCCTGGGTCATTGGGACGCTCATCCACATCGAACAGGCGGCTCTGGTAGTCCGCGGACGTCATTTCTTCGACCTTAACGATCTGGCCAGTGGCAATGGCAACAAAACTCTTTTGCCCTTTCTCGGGCGTGTCGAACAGCACATCGCATTCGATGTCCTGACGCTTCAGGCCCAGATTGATGCGTTTGGAGATATCCTCGACTTGCTTCTGCTTTTCTCCGATCGCGGCTTTAAACTCGTCGACCGCAACCTTTTTCTCCATGACGAGTTCGCCGATGTCTTGAAGCAGCCGCGCCTGTTTCTTACCGAGCTCTGCAAGCTCGGCTTCAGTCAGCGGCCGCTCGATCGACGTCGTAACAGTGCTCATAATCGGAATCTCCAGATGCAGAAACGGTCTGCCGTGTCGACAGAACTCTTCATCGGAAGGAGCAGTTCACCGGCCGTGGTGTCGGCAGGCGATGAACCAGCTCCTGCCGCAGGACTTTCACTTGCCAAGATAGCGGCAGTTATCGAAGCGCTCAAAATGGCACGTCGTCGTCAGTGATGCCTGTATTCTCGAAATGATCGTCCTCGGTGGCTGTTGCAGGCCCACGGCCGTTGCCGTTTCCCTGGGCCGGTCGGCGCGCATCAGTACGTTGCGAGCGCGTACCCGACGTTTGGTCGTCCCGGCCGCCGAGCAGAATGATATCTTCAGCGATCACCTCAGTGACATACACCTTCTTGCCCTCCCGGTCGTTATAGCTGCGCGATTGAAGCCGCCCTTCGACATGGACCTGCTTCCCTTTGGTCAAGTAATTGGCCAGGTTCTCCTTGCGCCAGGCGGTGACGTTCGTCCAGTTCGTTTCTTCTTTCCACTCGTCCGTTTGCTGATCTTTCCAACTACGGGTTGTGGCAACAGAGAAACGAGTACACGCGACACCGGAGGGCGTAAACCTCGTTTCAGCATCACGTCCCAAATTCCCAACCAAAAATACTTTATTTACACTGCGGGACGCCATGGATTGCGGCCCTCCTTTCTTTTGTTAGCGAACAGAATTGCGCTGCGTCGAAGATCGTGCGCTGATGCCAAGCCAGAATGGGCCGGGCGAGGCGAAACAAACCGCAGACCAAAGCGAACAGAACCAACCAGGCCGCCAATACAGCGAACCATTGCCCTTGAATCCACCCCACGATTCGGCTGGCAACAGGAGATTGAGTGATCACTTGTGTGAGGCCCTCAAGTCCCCAGACGGCTCCAATCCAGGCAAACGCGAGCAGCTGGAGCAAAACCGTGGCGAGCGCCAGAGGCACGATCGCTTTGGTTGAGCTATCGGACACCGCTTGCATGCGTCTCGCGCGCCGCAGCTTCCAGACGGTAATGCCGATCGCGATGACGGACCACAGGAACGCCGGGCGATTCACCGATAAGCAAACAGCCGGAATAACAAGCAGCGGGATGGCCACTAACGGACTGGCAATCAAAAGCTTTCCAATACGCACGATTAATCTCCTATTGCACAATCCGGTTCGAGAGCCGGTTCCACATTTCGTCAAACTTGCGTTCGAATGCATCGAGTTCTTTGGGCTCCGACGTAAACCAGAGCGCATTATCCTGAAAGCGCTCCGCTCCGATCGACCAGTTCGCGCTGCCTTCACGCAGTATGCCCGCGTGATCCGCGCAGTCGATGCAATAGTCTTTCTGATGCATCAGGTCCTTTGCCAAACCGCCCTTGACGCGGATGTGAACATTCGCCACACCCCGGAGAAGATCGGTGCTGCTCGGGTGACCGCGATGGGAGTGGGCCTGTTCCGACTCAAACTGTTCCTGATCGCGGTAGATCCGGATGACCGGACCTTGTGCCGCAAGCTCCTTGAGAACTTGCGCCAATTCTCGATCCGTGAAGGCGTACATGCTGATATCGAGATGCGCGCGCGTCTTCCGGAGCTGCTCGATATCGAAGCGCTCCAGATTGTCATCGGGCGCAAAGTGCATCATCGGAGGACGCAGCAGTTGATGTCCCTGTTCGACGAGCCGGCCTCTCTGCTGAAAAACGGGATCATTGCGGAATGCCTGCGCAATCGCATCATGAAACAGCAGCACCACGAACAGCGCCGCGCCCGCGAGCAGGGCGAAACTCTTCAGACTGCCACGCAATATTCCAAACATCAGAGAGTCCCCGTGGCCGCTGATGATCTGTTGTTCTTGTTGTTGTTGACGCGTGCCTGAAGGTAGTGCGAATGGCGGCAGCCCACGCACGCGGCGCCTTCTACGGCAGCTTTCAATGCGGCCTGGTACGCCTCGGGCACCGGGACCTCGTCGCCGCCGCGTGTGGTGAAGCTTGGCAGCACGGCGCCGCGAAAGGCTTTCTCTCTGTTCCAGAGCTCCAGACCCAGAAATCCGCGCCCGCGAAACGCCATGCTGCTGACCAGCTTCGGCTTGCCGTCGACGATTTGTGTGGTGTGTTTGGTAATCGCGACTTGGTAATTCCGCTGCAGGCGGAAGACTTCGATGCGCAGAAGCGCCGGCGCGACCACAACCGCATGCGTTTGATTGGGTGCGATCGCATCCTGCGGATGCAGCCATTCAAGTGAGTGTCCGTCCTCGGCGGCAAACGTCACGTAATGACCGATGTGTTCCACCGCGCCACCCGATTCGGTACCTCGCACGACGGGACCGTGGCTGCTCGGAGCAATGCTCATCGCACGCCAGGCAGTGATGCGGAGACGCTGCAATTCCTGCCGGTACTCTTCAGGTAGCGAGACGCCGCGATCATCGAGAACCTGCCGGTCCCCGCGAGCTGCGCCGTTCGTCGTTTTGGCGGGGTCTTTCTCCACTCGAAGCGGCCGCCCGTTTGCTGCTATTTGAGCCAACATTGGGTCGTTTTCAAAAACGTTCGGCATTGTTCCTCCTGTTCTGCAAGCAGGCCATTTTTGTACATAATCAGCTCCGACAAGAGCGGATGCACTTTGACCGGGTCCACGTTATGCGCCGAAGCCCAATGCTGGACGATGCGGCTCAATGATTCCCCGTTAGGCGGATGCACTGCAGGTAAGTAGTCCTCTTCGTCATCGTCATCCTCGTCGTCCTCTTCCAATTCCAAAGCGACGGCGTGCTGCGCGGCCTCGGCGAAATCGTCCGTGTAGGCGGCCCCAGTACAGCGCTCGAAATGCTGCGCGAAGTCCGCCGGAATCGCACCGATTTCCGTCATGTCCCAGCACTGCCCCAGCGCATCCAGATGGAGCAGTTCACCCGAATCCCGACCGCGATAGCATTCATAACCGTGTTCGTTCCACATCCAGGAAAACATCCTGCGGCAGAGTGCGAGCGAAAGCCATCGCTCGAGTGGCTTCCAGTTCTCCGGAAAATATTGGCGTTCAGTTTCGCCCTGCATTAGGGTGTACCTACGACGGGAATGGGACAGCCAAGCGCGGCGCGGATCGCGTACTTATCGCAACCGGCCCGGCACTGGTAGAAGCGTGGATCCGACACCTTGATGTGCAGATTGTCTCCGTGCTTGTCTTTACCGTGTTCGCGGCAGGAAGGGCAAGCGGTCACATAGTTCCCGCTCGCGATCCGCCGTGAATTGGTTTCAACGTGTTCGAGAATCGAAAAGTGTGGCCGGTCTTCGAAGCGCGAATGCCGGTAAACACGAATCGGCGCAGATTCTTTGGGCTCCGGCGGTGGCAACTCATCGAGAAAGGTACGCAGCCGTGCCTCGGTGAGCCGGCGGCGCTGAGCCAAATAGGCGATCTGGGACTCCAGGCTAAAATCGTCAGCGCCGTAGAAGTAGTAACGAAGACCAGTTGCTTGGTGCACGCCGAGAGGCCCGCGCAGACCATTTCCCATCTGCCCGGGCTCGACCGTATCCTGCTTGGGAAAGATCTCGATGCCGTCCACCTGCGGGGTGCCGGTTTCTTTTCGCGCGCCTTTGATCGGCACGTTCAGTTGCGATGCGATGTGCGAGATGAACAAGCGGCATTCGAGAGCGAGGCAGGGTTGGTCGAAAAAGATCCACAAATGGCCGCCGCGCCGGCTCTGCTCGACCGCGACATCGATTCCTTTCTTTGTGAGCTCGTATTGCAGCGCGCACAAATCGTACAGAGCGCGCTCGCAATCCGCATCGATCGCAACCCACTTACAGCGCTGCGTATCGGGATTGATCGCGTACAACCCAATGGTTAGCCGTCCTTCGAGGTGTACCCGGATGGTCGCCTCATCGAGCGGCTTCGGAGGTCCAAGCGGTGGACCCGGTGGTTCATCCGGCAGGAACTCTTTGGCAAGAAAGTAGTTGTGGCGGCCCGTGTTCGCGTCGGGCCGCTTGGATTGAATCGTGTAAGCACGCCGGTTCACGAACAGTGCCCAGTAATCCCGGATATGCTCCGGCCGAGCCCTGGTACGGTAATTCATCGCAACAACCTCAGCGATACATTCAGCACACGAGCGCTGTACCCGATTTACGCCGCCGATGCAAATGCCTGGGAATGCTGCGACTGTGGTGGATTCGTGGCGTACAATTTTCTCGGCCGCCGCGCCAGATCGATCAGCCGGAACTGCCTCACGAGCTGGTCGAATTGTTCCGACGACAGCTGGCCGTTGTCCGCGCCTGGCAGGTCGAGACAGTGGAACACGCCTTCACGCCGCACGTACAGATACCAGGCCCCGCTCTGAGGATCGCCGGGAACGGCAACACAAAGCAGAATGCCGGCGCGGTGCTGAATCCACCGCGTGGCCACTGCTTCGGCCCAGTTCAGGAAGGCAAATACAGCTTTGTCAGCGCCCGCCGCTTCCTGAAGACCGATATCACCGAGCGATACGGACCGCTCAATGGAAACTTTTTGCATACGCTTTTTTCTCCTTTGCAAATCACTGCTTGAAACACTCGAGCGGAGCGCAGGAAGGCACACGACGGCTCTGCCATGCGCTCTTGCTCGACGAAATTACCGGAAGCTGAGACTCCGGACGAATCCCAGACAGGGTGGGACTGAAACTAACCTAAGCCGCACGCCGGCGCGGGATGGGAATCCCGCCTGCCGCTGGGCGTGTGGCATTCGCGTAAGCAACTGGTTTTCTCGCAGGACGGGAAAGCACAGTGTTTGCGCGCTTGCCATACACGGCAGCCAAAATGATCGCGTCAGCGTTCCGCCAACGGCGAACTAACGAAGAATTCATGTTGTTATCTCCTGGGAGCAAAGGGCCTTCGTGCGCAGACACGAAGGGTTCGAGGTGGAAAAAGAGGGCCTGCTCGGGTGAGAACACGTCCCGGAAGAGATGAAGTTGGGTGAAGCACAGCAATCGGCAAGCGCCGTGCGGATTACGAGGCGAGAAGGAAATGAGAGAAGGCGGGGTCTACGCTAAAGAAGCCTTGCCCGGCGGCTCCCCGACAGCCCGACCCGTGACGTGGTATCTCATCAAGCGAAGGGGACTGCCGATGAAGAGTGGTGGGCACACGCCGGCGGCGAAGCCCAAGATTATCGACTACATCGCAACGAGCGCGGACGGGTATATCGCTCGTCCTGACGGGAGCGTAGATTGGCTCAACCGGCCCATGCCGAAGGATGGCTATGGCATGACCGCGTTCGCGCGCTCGATCGACACGATTCTGTGGGGGCGCAAGACGTATGATTTCGCGGCAAAGATGGGGGGATTCAGCGGCTATGGCAAAGTCAAACACTACGCGTTTTCGCGCCAACCTCCCTCAGATCCGCTGCTAGGAGTCGAGTTTGTTTCCGAGTCGATCCCGCACTTCATCGGCAAGCTCCGGACGGTGCGAGGCAAGAACATATGGATGATGGGCGGTGCTGGGATCATCGCGTCGTTCCTGGACGAAGGCATGATCGATGAATTCTCGATCCATGTCATTCCCGTAATGATCGGCGAAGGGATCCCGCTCGTTGCTCCTCGCCATCGGAATATCCCGCTCGAATTGATTTCCGCGTGTTCGTTCTCAGATGGCGTCGTGCACTTGCATCACAACGTTCGACGCTAACCGGGAAGCTGTCGCCAGTTGGTCTGTTTGTGTGAGGCCCCGAGGCGAAGTCGTTCTCGACGAGGTCTACGGCAACAGAGTATGCCGATTTGACAGATCCTTTCCCTCTCCCTACAGGCTCATTCAAGCAGCAGCTTGCGCGGCAATTGCGGCAGCGGCAGCTGCCAAGCGGTCGACGGATTCCTGTTCGGGCACGCCGGAGTGTCCTCGAACCCATCGCCAGCGGACGTTGTGCCGTTTACTGGCTGCCATCAACTCCTGCCAGAGAGCCTGGTTACGGATCGCGGGACCGTTGCTCGATCGCCAATTTCGCGCTTGCCAGAGCGGGAGTAATTCCGTCATTCCGGAGATTAGATAACGGCTGTCGGATACGACAATGATGTTGCTCGCGGCCGGTAACGACTTTAGTTCTTCGATCCCCGCGCGCAGCTCCATCCGATTGTTCGTGGTGTTCTGTTCCGTGCCGGACCGCTCGCGCAGGACGCGCCGGCCCTGCCACACGCGATAGGCCCAGCCGCCCGGGCCCGGATTGCCCAGGCAGGAGCCATCGCAATACAAAAGGTACTGTCGTTCCAATCAACACCGTCCAGCTATCGAAATGAGGCTAGGAACCGCCGAGTATTGGTTATACCCGGCGGTTGCAACGGATGCAAAGAGCCCGCAAAAGCGGCCATTCTACGCAAAAACTATGCTTTTGCAAGGTACAACCTGGCCGTATCCTGCTCTTGCCCGAACAGCGAGTCCAATTCGACATGGACCGCGCCTTCGATGCGAGTCGCCTTCACAAGTCCGGTGAATTTCAGATCCACGGTGCCGAGCGGCAGGTTTGTGTGTCCGAAAAACACGACCTTGCCGTCCTGCACGGAGCCCGACGTGATCGGGATTTCAACCGTGCCGGCGTCCGGGTGACGCAGTGTGACATGGCC
>JAFAQG010000445.1 GCA_019246575.1 Acidobacteriaceae bacterium | reverse complement strand
CCGCATGCCGGACCCGGCGTTCCGTTCTTTGACGACGCATCCGACAGCTTTAAACGGGCCGTCGACGATTTCGATTCAAATCATGGCCAAACCCGCGCTCTCAGCCTCATTTTGGCCGAAGCTCGCGTCCGCGACACGCTGACGTTGTGGCACCTGCTCTGGCGCGTCCCGCTCGAAGGTCGAGAGCGCGTCTTCGATCGCATGGCAGCCCTCACCCCGGTCCCGGCCGGGGTTTCGCGAGTACGCGCGCTCGAGCTCGACCCTAAGACGCTCGAGCATTGGAGAGAAGAATTGGCTTGGACGTGGTGAGCCGGGAAGAAAATTGCGGTTCCGGACGTCTAAGAATCTCGAAAGGAGTCGCCATGTTCCGGCTGGTGATTGTGATCTGCGCGGCTGCGGTATTGGCGCTTGCGGAAGCGTTCACGTTTAGCATTGGCAGCCCGGTTGCCGCGCAGGACTTCCGGGCAAAGATGGCCTCCTTCGTGTTCCGTACGGAAGGGTGCGCCGACGCCGCAAAGTTAGATGTCAGCGGTAGCGCCGAAGGCCTTGTGAAAGGAAGCCGACAATCTCTCCCTCTCAAGCTCGCTCGCATGTCCTCTAGACCGGGCGTCTTCGCTGTGTACCGGAACTGGTCTCCGGAAGGCGATTGGGTTGTGAGCTTGAAAGGAACGTGTGCCGGCGCAAGTGCGGGCCTGGTAGTCGCCGTTGGTCCGAAAGGGTTCATAAGGGAATCAGCCAAGTTTTTCCCGCGCCCAGCAACGGACGGGGAGATCGAAAACGCTTTGAAGGCCCGTGCTCAAGAGGACCGCGCACCAGGAGGCAGCAAGTGAAATCCGCACTGCGCGTCGCGTACCTCGCTTCAATTCTGGTGAGTGTCGCGCTGATAAAGATGGCGGCGGACGTCAGCGCGCCAGACTCGTCCGGTCTCACGGTTCACGAATGGGGAACCTTCACCTCCGTAGCAGGCGAAGACGGCTCCGCGATGGATTGGGACACTCTTGGTTGCAAGAACGACTTGCCTCGATTCGTGTACGACTACGGCTATCGCGGTTTCAAGTTGCGCCTGCAAGGAACCGTGCGTATGGAAACGCCGGTACTGTTCTTCTATGCACCGCATCCGTTGAATGCGCGCGTGAAGGTCAGCTTTCCGCAAGGAGTCATAACGGAGTGGTATCCCCGCGCCGCCTGCCAGGTGTTTCGGAACACTGGCAATGACGGTTCATCACGCCCGGTACCGGCAAACGTCTATGCAGGCGGCACCTTTTTTCAGAATCTAACCGGTGGCATCGAATGGAAAAACGTTCAAGTTCAGCCAGGCAGCCATCCTGCTCTGCCGGTTGAGAACACGCCGAACCGCTACTATGCTGCTCGCGAAACGGATTCGGCTCCCGTTTCCGTCGATGGCCAAAGCGAAAATTTTCTGTTCTATCGAGGCGTGGCACAGTTGCCTGTACCAGTGTGCGTTCGTATCTCTGGCGATGGAAGCGCTGTCATAGAGAATCGCGACGGGAAACCCGTTCCGAAGCTTGTCCTGTTCGAAAACTACAATTCGCGGATCGGATACCGCACTGCCGGCCCGTTGCAGGGCGCTCTCACGTTGCGTGCACCGCAGCTCAAGGATTCCTTGCCGGCACTACTGGACGACTTGCAGTGCACGCTTACGGAACAAGGCTTGTTTCCGAAAGAAGCGGCGGCGATGCTGAACACCTGGAAGGATTCCTGGTTCGAAGAGGGGTCGCGCCTGATCTACATCGTTCCCTCAGCGATGCTCCAGATCATTTTGCCGCTCGAGATCGAGCCCGCTCCAGCGCATACGGCGCGTGTTTTCGTGGGACGTATCGAGCTGATCACGCCGGAGACGGAGCGTGTCGTTGCGTCCGCGATCGCGAACAGCGATGCGGTAACTCTGGCGCGTTACGGCCGGTTTCTGCATCCCATCCTGGAGCGCCTTTATCCCCAGGATGCGCGGAAAGCCGGCGAAATCGAGCGGTTGTTGCGGCGCTACGAACTATCCCACGGCGGCTGTGATTTTCGTTAATAGCTCCGTAGCGTATTTGCGTTTGTCCTTACCGCTTCAGTTCGTCCCGGATCTCGGCCGCCGCTTTTCGCGCCTCCACGACTGCTCCGATTGGAAAACTAATCGCACCGACTTTCGGGTGCCCGCCACCGCCGTAGCGTTCGCAGATGGTAGCCAGATTGTGTCTTAGCGGCTCACGCACCCAGGGGTTCGATCCAACGGAGACCTTCGTGCGGAAACTCGATGTGGAGACCGATACGGTATACGCGGAATCCGGAAAGAGATAGTACGGAATGAACTTGTTGTATCCGTCGATGCCTTGCTCGACGAGATCGAAATAGATGACGCCACGCTCACACGATCCGGCGCCGCGAATCACATCGATTGTCCGCAAATGCTTCTCATATAGTTTTCTATAAGTCGCCTGAATCTGGGGATCTTCGATGATCTTCGCCAGCGGTTGGCGCTGCATGGC
>JAFAQG010000436.1 GCA_019246575.1 Acidobacteriaceae bacterium | reverse complement strand
CGTTCGGCAGATTAAGATTGCCCCAGTAACTGTAGCGGGCGGTGATGTGTTGTTTGTCCGAGACGTTCTGGTCGATATGAACTACCGTCTCGTTGTTATTCCCGCCGCCGCTGCCATTTCCGACCCAGTTACCTACTCCTTGTGCGTTTCCGGGCGCGTTCGGCAAGGAATACAGCTGTAGATACTTCAGCGAGGTCGGATTTAACCTGGCCGTCGGAATCTTGTTGCCTGCAAACAGCAGACGATCGTATTGGCTCTGACCGGGCAAACAAGCGGGCGTGCCGGGCGCGCCCGAACCGCACGTTGTCAACGGATCGTAGATAGCTGTTCTACCCGCCTGCGGCACGTAACCGCTTAAATCCCCCGTGCGCTCCTGCGCAGTCGGTACTGTTTGCGTCGAAGATTGGCCCTGACGCAAGCGAAAGCCCTCGTAGTCGAGGAAGAAGAACGTTTTGTTGCGGACATCGAAGAGCTTCGGTATGTAGACCGGACCGCCGAGATTGAACCCGAACTGATTCTGCGTAAACGCAGGCCACGGAGTGCCGTTCTGGTTATTGAAAAACGTGTTCGCGTTCAGAACCCTGTTCCGCAGGAACTCCCATGCACTGCCATGCAGATCGTTCGTGCCCGATTTTGTTGTGAAGTTCACAACGCCCCCCCGTGAAGCGGCCGTATTCAGGTGACAAATTACTTGTCGCCACCTTGAATTCCTGCAGCGAGTCTTGTGTCGGGATCAGAGCCGTGATGTTGATGTAGCTCCCGTTCACGGGAGCACCATCAAGCCAGGTCATGCTCTGGTTCGCCATACCGCCGCCGATCTGATAATTGCCCCACGCGAACGGATTCGTGCCATTCGGGTTCTGTTGCGATTGACCCTGTGGCACCACCGACGGGCGACGAGGTTCATGGGATTCCGGCCATTTAATGGCAGTTCGTTTAATTGTTTCTGCTCGACCACTGTGCCGAGGCTGGAAGTCTCCGGTTGCAGCAGCGGCGTTTGAGCGGTGACTTCTACTGTTTGGCTGACTTCGCCAACTTGCAGTGTGAGATCAATTCTCGTCGTGGTCTCGGTTTCGACCGTGATCGGTGTTCGGACGACGCGCTTAAACCCAGGCTTCTCAATTGACACGCTGTACTGGACCGGCAAAATATTGACGAACTGATAAAGCCCGTCGGAGTTGGTTGGCTCCGTCCGCTTCTCGCCAGTTCCTAAGTTGGTCAAAACGACCTCGGTACCCGCGACGGCACTTCCGGAAGGATCTGTAACCGTTCCCACAATTGAACCGTACGTCGTTTGCGCGTTGGTGCGAACCGGGCTTGCCAGGACGGCGAACACGGCCGCGAAAAAGAACAGATGTCGTTGCTTTGTGTTCATAAAGAACTCCCTGTAAACCGAAAGCTGGCGCCCCCAGTCTTATCACAATTTAGGATTTACGTCTGCGACTTTTTTGTTATACTTTCGCTATTTTTTTAGCCGTCCCGGCACCACATCCGTCTGCAGCGCCGGATCGGCAGCGGGCACTGGTGTTTCCGGAAGCCCCAGTTCTCGCCGGATCATATTGCATCCCTGTGCGATGGCAGTCGCTTTGTAAAAGGCGATTTCGCGATTGCAGCCTTGCCGGCCAAATCCGCAATCGCTCGATACGATCAGCTTTTCTACCGGAATGTATTTCAACGCTTTGCGTATCTCGTTCGCTACATCTTCGGGGCGGTCCGCCTGCAAAACGCGATGGCTTACCGCTCCAATGCAAATCTTCTTTTTTAAATCGTGCTTGAAAGGCTCAAACAGCTCGATATCTTTCTGACTACGATCCTTCATCTCGAGCGTCCACACATCGCCGCGACAGCGCTCCAGATAAATCTCGATCGAGTTCGCATAGCTCGTGTCCTCCATAACGCGCTGCATGTTGGGATTCCCCCAACAGGTGTGGATCCAAAGTTCGACATCATCTAAACCCTGCACCTCGCGATTGAACGCGTCCACCATAAATTGCACTTCCGCATGATCCTTGCCGTAGGTATTCGCCATGAAGTGGAATGTCGGCTCTTCGATCTGAATACACCGGCAGCCTGCGTCCCGCAACGCTAACAATTCCTTGTTCATCGCCTCAGCCATGTCCCAGATCACCTGCCGCTTGTCTTTGTATTTCGGCGTATGAATATCGAGAAACAGCGCCATCACCTGCGAGCAGCACGTTCCAAACTTCATCGGCTTTCTCGTACGGACTTGCGCCATCCGCCACAACTTCGGATAATCCAGCGGCTGGTGCTCGATCTTATCCACAACGTGCGGCCAGCGCCAGCCCGTATAGATTTCGTTCAATAGCGTTCCCGGCGGATAATGCAGCCAGGGCGCTGTCGTCTCCTCCGGTTGCAGATAGTCACCTTCGAAACCCGCCCATCGTTGGAGCGGGTAATGATGCCACGCCCGTCCACCCATGTCCTCATCGACATGGAAATCGCCATGTGTAAGAATGTCGAGGCCCGCGCGCTCCTGGTCACCGATCACGACAGCCAGCGCATCCTGAAACTTCTCTCGATATCGGACGTCCAGCATGCAAGTGTCGAGTGGCCGCCCCCACATGCTGACGTCAAACCAGCGTGGACGCGGAAACGATCCCGTCGTAGTCGAGGGGAGTATCAGATTAGCGGTTGCTGTGAACATGTTCCGGATACGAATTGTACTTCGCGGCGCTTGAGGCGCCCGTGCATTTCCACCAGCCGCACCGCACCCGTTCATGCTTCGTTCATGTTGCTGGAATACACTTCTCGGCATTATCCGCATCATGTACTTTCGAGTTCTCCTCGCCGCAAGCATGCTGGCGACCGCAACTTACGCACCTGCAAACGACATCGAGACCTTCCCTCACTACCGGCCTGAGACGCAGGTTTCCGGACAGCTGCGCGTCTGGGGCAACGACTTTATGGCGAAACTCTTTGGTTTGTGGACAGCCGGTTTCAGCAAGTATCATCCCGCTGTGAAGTACGAGGTCTTCCTGAAAAGTACAGCGACGGGAATCGGCGCGCTCTATACCGGCGTTTCCGATATGAGCTTGCTCGGTCGGGAGATTTGGCCGTCCGAAACACTGGGCTTTCAAAAGGTCTTCGGATATGAGCCGCTTGGTTTCTCGGTAGCGACAGGTAGCTTCGATGCCGAAGGTAAGACCTGGCCGCATATCATCTTCGTCAACAAGGACAATCCCCTCAACAAACTGACCCTCAAGCAACTCGATGCGATCTTCGGGGCAGAACGAAAACGAGGCGAGAAAGAGCCGATCGTCAAATGGGGGCAGCTCGGGCTCACTGGCGATTGGGCCGATAAACCCATCCACGTCTACGGCTACGACATGCAGATCCCTGGCTTTACTTACTTCTTCCAGCAAGCTGTATTTCTAGGGAGTGACCGCTGGACATGTAATTTGCATGAATTTTATAATGCGCATCGGCCGGATGGATCTCTTATCGCCGTTGCCGGCAATTTAATTACAAAAGCCGTCGGCGAAGATCGCTATGCGATTGCTTACACCGGCATCCAGTTTCGAACGTCGCTCGTGAAGCCGTTAGCATTGGCGGAAACGGATACCGGCCCGTACATCGAACCGACGAAGGAAACCACACAGAACCGAACTTACCCTCTAACTCGTTCCGTTTATATATTCATCAACCGTGCTCCTGGCAAACCGATTGATCCCAAAGTGAAAGAGTTTCTTCGCTACATCTTCAGCCACGATGGTCAACAAAACGTCGCACAGGAAGGGGACTTTCTCCCGCTTACAAATGCGTTGTTGGCCGAGCAAGTCAGGAAATTGGAATAGAAGTCTGGGATGCGCAATACGGCGTAGCGTGAGCATCTAGTCTTTACACGGTGACACAAATGCGGCCGGTACTTCCAGTTATCGTTGCCTTGGTAGCTCTCCGCATTGAAGCACAACAATTCGACCTGAGCGGATTGCCTCACTACAACGATAATCAAGATGCCCAAAAGCTGCACGGGGTCATACGGACACACGGAACGGAGCTCACGCAGCATCTTATTCATCTTTGGGAAGACGGGTTCTTGAAACTTCATCCTCTTGTCCGTTTCGGCGATTACATGCTTCCCAGCGGATTCAGCGGATTATGCGCCGGCACGGCGGACCTGAACGTCATGGGCCACACAGCCTGGCGATCCGATCTGAAAGCTTTCGAGGGTGTTTTCGGTTACGATCCCTTTGAAATCATGTTCGCTACCGGCGGGTTCAACCTGAGGAAGGGCAATACTCCGGCAGCCATCATTTTTGTCAATAAGGAGAACCCGATATCCCGGTTGACTCTCAACCAACTAGACGGGATATTCGGCGCTGAACGTAGCGGCGGCTGGCACGGAACCCGCTGGTCGACGGACTGCGCGCGCAGCGCCGCTGTAAATATTCGCACTTGGGGCCAGCTTGGACTCAGAGGCGAGTGGGAGCACAGGCTGATTCAAATCTACGGCATCGACGCGACGTTGAGTAACTGGTCTGAGCTAATTCAAAGGGTCGTGTTTCACGGTGGAGATAAGTGGAATCCGGCGATCAACGAAATTGTAAGAGGTGGCGTGGAAATTCCGGCCGACGCACAGATCGTCGCGAGCGTTGCAAATGATCGCTACGGTATAGGCTTCAATCTAATGAGGGTGGTTGAGAAGGATCCAGGAGTGAAGCCAATCGCGATTGCAGCTGCCGACGGTGGACCCTACATCCAACCCACTGCTGAGAGCTGCTATCTCCGCACTTATCCTTTGGTAAATTCGGTGTACATCTACTTGAACCGTGTGCCCGGAAAGCCGTTGTCACCTTTGTTGAAAGAATACTTGACGTATATTCTGAGCCGCGAGGGTCAGCAGGACGTACAAGACGATGGTATGTTCATACCTTTGAACCCGGATGCGGCACGCGAACAATTACATAAGTTAGATTAGATTTCAAACTGTCTTGAAGCGGCTTAACATCGCACTTTGGTTCTTACTTTGCGCGGCGTCGGCGCCCTTTGCACTTATAGGCGCGTCCGGGCAGGACGCGTCGAGCCTGCCCGAGTATACGCCCGCTGAAAGCGTATCGGGACTTCTTCGGAGCTGGGGCAGCGATCAGATGGGTACGTTGCTCAAGTATTGGGAGCAGGGATTTCGAAAGTATCAGCCCAACATATGTTTCTTCGACACGTTGAAAGGAACCGCGACCGCTCAGTTCGGGCTGCACGAGTGGATTGCCGATCTCGCGGTTACAACTCGCAAGATTTATCCGTACGAGTTCTACGGCGTTTACCGGCGATCTCTGCTCTACCCCGTTGAAATCGCGGTCGCAACAGGCAGCTACGACGTGCCGCGGAAATCATTTGCATTGGTCGTCTTTGTGCACAAGGACAACCCTCTTTCTAAGCTGACACTAAAGCAACTGGACGGTATGTACGGCGCTCACAGAACCGGTGGGTGGCAGGATCTGAACTGGCGTACCGAAGTGGCTCGCAACTCAAGCGAGGACATCCGCACGTGGGGACAGCTTGGGTTAACCGGAACCTGGGCCCATAAACCGATCCATGTTTACGGTCAGCCGGGCATCTATCCTGGAGGAATTTCCTTCTTCCAAATGCGCGTATTTGGCGGCGCCGACAGCTGGAACGAAGCACTCCAGGAATTCGCCGATCCGAAAAAAATGATGGCCACCCTGGGCAAAGACCCGTACGGAATCGCCTACACGGGTATGTGCTACCGCACGCCCGATGTGAAGCCCCTCGCGCTGGCCGATAAACCCGGACAAACCTACGTTCAACCGGCGAGATCGACGGTGGCGGACCGTACATACCCGTTGTCACGGTTGGCTTACATTTACTTTGCCCCGGACCGTCCCAACGGTGAGGCGGCCAGTCCTAAAGTCGACCCGAAAATAAGAGAGTTTCTGCGATACGTTCTCAGCCGGCAAGGACAAGCGGATGTCATTCAGGAAGGCGACTATCTCCCGCTGACCGCGCCATTGGCTCGCGAGCAACTACGGAAACTAGAGTAGACGCCGCTACACCTGCGCTATCCTCGGACGAAGGCAGTGCGCATGCGTCCACGAAAGATCTGCTGGTTTTGTGCGTGTGCGTTCGCGTGGCTCGGCACGCTTTATGCCGTTCAGCAGCGGCAAGTACCCCGACCGTTTCGCGAATACAATGGCGTCGAATACCGCATCGGCGATATTCCGCTCCCTCCGGACTGGCAGGACAGAACGGAGTGGGCCTTCGCGCGCTTGATGTATCCGCCTGGCTGGAACGACGGTTATCGGGGGCGTTTCGGCAGCAACTGGCGCGAAGGTTGGTCTCTGTGGACGCAGGATTTTCCGCGCGCCGACCGGCATTTCTCGCTCGCGCTGCGCCGCCTTACGCGCATTCACGTCCGGTCTGTGGAGCAACCGGTCAACCTCGAAGACGGCAATGACGTATACAACTGGCCGTGGCTGTATGCCGTGCAAGTTGGCGAATGGGGCATCACGGATGCGCAGGCCGCAAAGCTTCGCGATTATCTCCTCCGTGGCGGATTTTTCGTGGCCGACGATTTTCACGGAACCATTGAATGGTCCGTGTTCCAGGAGAGCATGAAACGTGTCTTCCCGGACCGCCCGATCGTCGACATCCCAAACAATGACCCCATATTCCACACCGTTTACGATCTCGACGATCGCTTCCAAATCGTGGGCGCGGAGCATCTGGCCGAAGGCCACAAGAAAGACGGCTATGTCGCGAGATGGCGCGGCATTTATGACGATAAGGGCCGCGTGATGATTGCGATTTCCTTCAACTCCGACGTCGGCGATTCATGGGAGTGGGCCGATGATCCGCGGTATCCCGCTAAGTTCGCCGATCTCGGGATACGATTGGGTGTCAATTACGTCGTGTATGCCATGACACACTGAACGCCCAGCCTGATTTTCCGGTTGACTGCGCACCATCGCTGACCGGACGTGTGTGCTCGTTGGGGCGCTCGTGTTCGTCTTCCTTCTTCTCGGGCTCGCCTTCGAAACGCGGCCGCGATTGCGCTTTGGCATGAAACTCGTGGCAAGTGTAGCAGCGAACTTCCGGCTTGCCCTTGAAATTTTCGGTATTGATCGACGCCGTCATATCGATCATCTTCCGCGCCGTACGTTTCTCTTTCTTGTCGTCGGAATCGAACTTATCTTTTACGTGGCAAAATTCGCATTCCTTGTTCAGCGCCCATGAGATGTACCGCATGTTGTCGACGAACTGCGATGCCGGCAGCGGCTTCATCGTTGCGGTCTTTACGTTCTTGAAGTGCTTTTCCGCGGTTTCTTCCGGCGTTCGTAACGGCTCCGCAGCGGAGTCGGGTTGCTTTTGAAGCACAATCGTGCTCTGCATCCGGTGCCCGTTCCGCGTGGCTTCCGTCGTAATCGTCAGCGTTTGTCCATCCGGCGATAACTTATAGCTCCTGGTCATGACGTCCGGGCGCCCCGCTGTTTCCACCTTCATAACCAGAGTGTTGCCGTTCCAGTTCGCAGTAACACGGCTGGGCACGCCCTGATACGGACCGATGGTCGACTTCCCGTCGGTGCTGTATTTAAGTACGGATCGCTGCTCCCCGCGCTGCCCGAAGGAGCCGCTAGTCTCAGTCACCTTGGCCCCGTTCTGCTCGATTATCTCGACATAGTCTTTCAGCGGCGGGCCTGGAATCTTACTCTTCTGCAGGTCTGCCTTCCACACACCTGCCACATTCGGCGATTGCGCGCTTACTAATCCGCCACTCAGTGCAGCAATAAGAATTAGTCTTGACATCTGTCCCGCAAAGTATAACATTCTGAACGGAAATGAATCGCAGACAATTTATCCACTCCCTTGCCGCCGGCTCGGCACTCACGCTCGAAGGCCGGCTTCCTCTAAAAGCCTCTCTCCCGGCCATGAAAATCACGCGCGTCCGGGTCTACTCGCCGCCGAATCCGAACCCATTGTTCAATCAAAGCGACTTAGTCGTTGAGGTCGACACCGACGCGGGCATCACCGGCATCGGCGAAGGCGGATCGAAAGACCTTCTCGAGCCCTGTGCCGGACGGCTCATCGGCCGCGACCCCCAGCACATCGAACGTCTCTGGCAAGACATGTCGCGCGCGTTCTTCTATCCTCCGGGGCGGGAAAAGGAGCACGCCATCGGCGCCCTCGATCTTGCCTTGTGGGACATCAAAGGCAAGGTGCTGAAGCTGCCTGTGCATCAGGTGCTCGGCGGAATCGTGCGAAATTATTGCGAGTGCTACAACACGGCGGGCATCATTCCCGGCATCCAGCCCGGTATGAGCATCAAAGACCGGGCGCGGCTCACAATCGAAGCCGGCTACCGCGCGTTCCGTATGAGTGCAACCGATGTGCCCATCTACTCCACATTCAACACCCACGAACGCTTAAATCAGCTCTATCAGGACTGCATGCAGGCGCGCGAGGGTGTCGGGAAAAACGGCGATTGGTGCGTCGATTTCCATCAACGGTTTGATCTATCGGACGCAATCCGCGGCTGCAATCTGATCGAAAGTTTTGCACCCTACTTTGTCGAGGATGCGGTCCGCGCAGAGGCGTTCGGCGAAGATCTGCCGCGGCTTCGGCGTAAGGTCAACGTGCCGCTCGCGGCCGGCGAAGAGTGGGGCAACCGATGGGATTTCAACAAACTCGTTGAGAACCACGACATCGATTACGTTCGGGCGACTCTCCCCAACGTTGGTGGCATCACCGAGATGATGAAGATCGCCGCGATATGCGAAACGCACTTCGTCGGCATGGTGCCCCACTTCACTGGGCCCATTTCAACCGCGGCGCTAGTCAACTCGCTCGGAACGTTTTCCGGTCCTTTGCTGATGGAGTACAACTTCCAGGGCCGTACGCTTTCTTACCTGCCGCAGTGTCTCGATTTCAAAAACGGCAAGCTGTACCCGAACGACCGCCCGGGGCTTGGTGTCGAAGTCGATTTCAACCAGTTGAAGTTAATTACTGAAATTACGCAACCCGTGACCGCCCGCGCCCAAACTTATTTCCGGCCCGACGGCTCGATTACGAACTGGTAAACGAGCGGTGCGTCAGGAGCGTTAATCTG
>JAFAQG010000430.1 GCA_019246575.1 Acidobacteriaceae bacterium | reverse complement strand
GCCGTGTCCTCACGCATTGCGAAAAACAACAAAATCGGCAAGCTGCCGTAGCCGGTCCGCACGGTCGTCGAACATCCGTAGCGCGGCAAGCGACAGCAGCCGCTCGTTTTCGGCCATTTGCCGCGAACGCGCTACGCCGTAGACAGCCGGGAACGTGATCTTGTGTTGCGCCTCGTCTTTACCGGCAGTCTTGCCAAGCGTTTCAGACGGCTGTTCCACATCGAGTACATCGTCGACGATTTGAAAGGCAAGTCCAACATGGTCGCCATAATCGGACAGGGCGGCTAGTTCGTCGTCGCTTGCACCGGCGTAGATACCGCCCATGCGCACACTTGCCCGTAACAGCGCGCCGGTTTTTGCGCGATGAATCGCTTCCAGCAGGAGAGGCGTTGCCGGTCGGCGCTCGCCTTCTATGTCATACACCTGCCCCCCAATCATGCCGTCGAGAGTGCCGCCGGCACGGGATAATTCCTCAACGAGACGTATCTTTGGCTCGGCGTCGATGTGGTCCAACCGGCTAAGAACCTCGAAGGCAAGCGTCAACAACGCGTCTCCCGCGAGAACGGCAATAGCTTCGCCGAAAACTTTGTGATTGGTCGGCCGGCCGCGGCGTAAGTCATCGTTATCAATTGCCGGAAGGTCATCGTGAATCAGCGAATATGTATGGACCAGCTCTAGTGTCGCGGCCGCATTCTCGATCCCGATCGGCGCGTCCGATACGGCCCGGGCGGCGGCAATTGCGAGAATCGGTCGAATTCGTTTTCCACCCGCGAACAGGCTGTATCGCATCGCACGGTGAATCGAGACCGGCTCGACGTGTTCTCCCGGGACCCACCGATCAAGCACACGGTCGATTAAGTGCGCTTGATCGCTTATGTATTCCTGCAAACTTGCTTGGTCTGCTGTCGTCATTTATCGGCCGGTCTTTTCGGGATTAAACGGAACAGGCGTTACTTCCGATCCCTTTCGCATCAGAATCTCGACTCGAGTTTCGGCCTCCTCCAGCTGCCGCTTGCATTCGGCACTCAGCCGCATGCCGCGTTCGAACATCTCGAGGCTTTGCTCGAGCGGCAGATCGCCCTTTTCAAGGTTTTTGACGATGTGCTCCAGCTCTTCCAGGCTCGCTTCGAAACTGGGTGAGGACGGGCTTTCCTCAGACATTCATCCATTTTAAGGGTTGATCTCGCTCTGCTGGAGCACGCTAGTTATATCTAAGCGGGAATGCTAAGAGGAAATCCGCTCCGCCGCCTGTGCCGATTTCAAGCCGCCCTCTAACTTGCCGCACTAAGAGCCGGATCAGATGAAAACTCATCGAATGTGCTGCATCAATGTTGAAGCCCGCCGGCAACCCGGGACCACTATCCTGTACACGCAGCTGCGCCCAGCCGTCGTCCGCGGTTTCGCCGCGTTCAGCGCTGTAGCTGTTTGGAACATAGCTGAGCGTTACGATAAGGGCTCCACCGCTATCCTTGAATGCATGTTTGAGGCTGTTCGTAATCAGCTCGTTTGCGATGAGCCCCAGCGGTACGGCCTGCTCTATGTGGAGAACCATTTCGCAAACATCGAGGTGTAGCTTCACTCGACCGGCGTCGCTGGAATTCATTGCCACCAGCTCCTGAGCGAGTGTCGTCAGGTAAGCAGAAAACTCCACCTCTGTCAGGTCATCAGTCGCATACGTACGTTCATGCAGGTGCGCGATGGCCCGCACACGCCCTTCTGTTTCCTTGAATGCCACGATCAGGTGAGGATCGTCCGTGTGCGTGGCTTGCAGATGCAAAAGACTGACGATCATCTGCAGATTGTTTTTCACCCGATGATGGATCTCGCGGATTAGCGCCTCTTGAGGCGAGAGTTCATCCATCACCGATTTCAGTATAGGAGCAGCTGCTCACCGGAGCGATTGCGAAAAAAGCGGCTCGAACTTTTTTCGTTCCCGCGCCGGCTGCGGGACAATATGCGCATGGCGGTAATTGTTGAAGCCACTCCGAAACTTGTCTTTACCGAGTACGGACACAAGCTGATCATTCAGCCGGGCGAAGACGAAGACCCACAAGCATTGTTCGAGCGCATCTGCGCCGATTTCGACAAGCAACAGAAACTAGAGCTCGATTCGGACGGAAACATCATCATCACGGCTCCCGCGGGTAATGAATCGTCTTACCGAAATAATCAGATCAGCAAACAACTGAGCATATGGGCGGACCAGGACGGACGAGGCAAGGTATTCGATTCGAGCACGGGGTTCAAGTTGCCGGACGGCTCATGCCTTGGCTCCGATGCCGCCTGGATCAGCAACGAAAGAATCGCCGCCGTCCCCCGGAAAGAGCTCCGGGGATTCGCGCGTCTCGTGCCGGAGTTTATCGTCGAGCTGAAGTCGCAAACCGACCGCTTCTCCGAATTACGGAAGAAGATGCACGCTTGGAGGCGGAATGGTGTGGAACTCGGATGGCTCATTCATCCCGAGAAGCAGTTTGTCTTGATCTATCGGCTGAATTCGGAAGAACCCGAAGAATATCGCGGTGAATCGATTCGGGGAGAAGGACCCTTGTCAGGCTTCACGCTTGATCTCAGGCCGGTCTGGACCGGTCTCGACATTTAGAAGCGTGGCGATTGTGCTGCGCCGTTCTCAACCCAGCTTCACACGTGCGCGCGTCACCGGTATCATGGAGAAGAAGCTGCGGGAGTAACTCAATGGTAGAGTCACAGCCTTCCAAGCTGTTGGTTGCGGGTTCGATTCCCGTCTCCCGCTCCAAATCTAAATCTTAGCCGCCCGCGATCGCCCCCACAATCAGTAAAGGCTCAGCCCCCGAAGCGACTGCCGCCGGCAACGGCAAATCCGGCTGCTCGTGCGATAGATCCTCCTCGCACGCAAAGAATCTCACGAACGGTCGCCGCTGGTGTGTCGTATGATCGCGGATCGTTCCGCGGAGCATCGGATAGGACGCCTCGAGTGCGTCCAGAATGGAGCGCACTGTCGCTTCGCCTTCGACATTGAGCGTCACCTCGCCATTGACACGCGCCAGCGTTCGCAAATGAGCCGGGAGCACAACGCGAATCATTGCAGCGTCTGAACCTCTACAGACAATACAGCCGGGAGATCGCGCACAATCGGCGCCCACGTGTCGCCCGCATCTGCCGATCCGTACACCTGTCCGCCTGTGGTGCCGAAGTAGATACCACAGTCCTCGAGCGAGTCGACTGCCATAGCGTCGCGCAGCACATTGACATAACAATTGCTCTGTGGCAGACCGTGCGTGAGCGCCTCCCACTCGTTTCCGCCCGCTCTGCTGCGGTAA
>JAFAQG010000429.1 GCA_019246575.1 Acidobacteriaceae bacterium | reverse complement strand
CAAAGCCCCTGATGTCGATGCCTGCGCTGAAAGGAGTAAATTCGGTTCCGTCGGGCAGTGACATGATCACCTCGTTATCGATCACGACGGCGTGCTCCATAGGCCACTCCGGAACCTGGCTAAGCACACCGACGCCCACAGAACCTGGGTTTAGCCATTCGCAATGGATCGAGTTATGGGCAATGACAAACGAACCGATGTTGGCGACGCGAATCACCTCGCCTGCGCCCACAGATATCGGACCAGTGCTTAGCACATTATTCTCGACGTGCGCACGCCCGCCAACACGGCGCATGTTGACGGCCGGCTCAGTGACGTTCCTGATGTGATTTCCGGAAATGTAAATGTCCACCTCTCTATCGGGCGATACGCCCACACTGAAGATCACGATGCCCAGCGCGATGTCTGAAGGCGTTCCGCCCGCCAGGTCCATGTCATTGTTCGCAATCACAAGGCGTCCGGAGATGTTCTCCGGATGTCCTGGTTGAGTTGGCGTCGGTATGGCGTCGATTGTCAGAAGCGCGATGCCGGAGCCGCTTCCGCCTGCCGGCATTAAGCCCTCGATCTTGCACGAAGCGATGGTTAAGCCGGCGACCGCATAAACCAGAATTGCGTCTGAGGTTGGGTGAATAAACCGCAAGTTCTTAATGGTGACGCTCGCGCCGGGAGCCTCGATATAAAACGGGCAGGTTCCCGCTTCAATAGTCGCCTCGGGCCCACCAGAGATTGAGACTGTTCGCGAAACCAGAACCATAGCCGGCGGCAACCCATCGAGAGCAGTTGGTATCGTCGGCGGTCGGTCAAACGAGAAGTGCCCTCTTAAAAGGACCTCTCCGCCTCCATCGACGGCGGCCTGAACCGCCGGCACGTCGACATCCGGGTTGCCGGTTCCGACGACTACCGTTTGCGCCGCTACGCTTAACGCCAGCGCGAGCATTGTTGTTATTACACCCAGAACTTTCATTGATCTTTGCCGTCCTTCCGGCAATCAGCATTGGCGAACTCCGGCGAGCGATCAATGCGAAGACCTCCTGAATTCCTCCTATTTCCTCCTCGGCCAAGTTGCTGATTCAATGGTGATAAGCGCGTTGTTCGCCTGTGTTAGACTGAGCCAGTTTCTAGCCCAGTCGTTTGCCCCTGCTCCAGAAATACCGTTTTGGCGCCTTTGAGTTCGATCCGCAGAAGGAGGAACTGCGCAAGCGCGGCGTGAAACTGCGGTTGAACCCGCAAGCGGCGTGCGTCTTGAACGCGCTCCTGGAAAACGCGGGCGAAGTTGTCTCGCGCGAGGAGCTTCGGAAACGGCTTTGGCCTTCCGATACTTTCGTCGATTTTGAGCACCGGCTTCACGCCGCGATTTCCGAGGTGCGCGACGCGCTCGGAGATTCGGCAACCAATCCGCGTTACATCAAGACGCTCTCCCGGCGCGGTTATCGGTTCATTGCAGAACTAGAGTTGGTACCACGCCCCGCGATGCCGTCCAACCCTCCGGCGCAAGCTGCGCACGATTCGGCTGCGACGCCGGTCATGGATGCGCCGCGTCCGCACCTCCGCTCGTTACGGCGCTTGTGGCTCGCCGCTGCTGTTGTAGTTACGCTTACGTTCGGCGTTGTCATCGTCTTTTTAGTACGCCGCGGGCCACCCACTCCCGCCATACATTCTGCAGTCCCGCTCACCACCTATATGGGAGCCCAGCACTGCCCTTCCTTTGCTCCTGACGGCGAGCGCGTCGCCTTTAGCTGGAACGGCGAAAGAGAGGACAACTTCGATATCTATGTCAAGCAAATCGGAGTCGAAACGCCCATCCGGCTGACAAGGGATCCGAGACCGGACCTCAGTCCAGCATGGTCGCCCGACGGACGTATGATTGCGTTCTACCGCGTAACCAGCAACCGAACAGCCGAGGTCTTGCTCATTCCTGCGTTGGGCGGTGCGGAGCGCCGGATCGCCGAAGTAGCAGCGGCTTGGCAGGACTACTTGACATCCAGACTTCTCGCTTGGTCAGCGGATGGTAAGTGGCTTGCAATGCCCGAGGGCGCCGCGGCCGACTCTGTCTCCGGGCTGATTCTGCTGTCCGTCGAAACAGGTCAGAAGCGCAGATTGACTTTCCCGCCGGCGAGCTACGACGATTTGGATCCGGCCTTTTCGCCGGATATGAAACGGCTGGCTTTCGTCCGGCGCTTCTCATCAGCCGCTGACATCTATGTCGTCGAGTTAACGCCAGAGCTTCAGGCAGCGGGAGAGCCTACGCGGCTGACTTCTGAGAGCTGGCCCGCAGATAGCCCGGTGTGGGCGCATGATGGCAAAGCATTGCTGTTCACGCGCTAC
>JAFAQG010000010.1 GCA_019246575.1 Acidobacteriaceae bacterium | reverse complement strand
ATGTTTCCGGCTTACGTTCAGAGGAACTATTCCGGATTCGCGGGCAGATCCAATTCGTTTTTCAGCATTCGGCCGCAGCCATGAACCCGGATTTCACAGCTCTCGAAGTAGTTGCTGAACCTATTCGCATCCGGCAACGTGTGTCTGGAATGCGGCGACGTGAGCAGGCGCTCGAGATCATGCAGCAGGTCGGAATACCACCAGAGTGGGCAGAACGTCTCCCCTCAGAATTCAGCGGAGGACAGCGCCAGCGGTTAGCGATTGCCCGAGCACTGATCTTGAAACCGAAGGTATTGATACTCGATGAACCGCTTTCCGGTTTGGATACGGTCACACAGGCACAGTTAACGCGCTTACTTCGCGACCTGCAGACTTCGCTTTCGGTTTCGTACGTTTTGATATCGCACGATTTACAGGTGGCGGCAGAGATCGCCGATTCCATTACCGTCATGCATGAGGGCAAGATAGTGGAGTCTGCTGATACGGAATCCATCGTTTCTCGGCCTCAGCATGAGCAGACGCGCAGGCTGATAGAATCGATGCCGCGATTACGCATGGGAACGGCCACGCAACTCCTCTGACCAGTGGTGCGCTTCATCTTTCGCCGGTTCGGAAACAGCATTGTGCTGCTGATTGGTTCCTCAATGCTGGCCTTCCTCGTTGTAGGCCTGACGCGAGGCGATTACTTCGATGTGATGAGGCTGGATCCCGCGATCTCGGCAAATACCGTCGAAGCGTTGCGATTGCAACACGGGCTGAACCGGCCTTTGGCGGTGCGATATGTGGTTTGGCTCGAGTCGGCTCTCCGAGGCGAGGGCGGATTTTCTTTCGCCTACAACAGTCCAGCGGGCCCAATCATTTGGCCGAGAGCTCGAAACACGCTGCTGTTGACCGCAAGTGCCACCTCGTTGGCGTGGGTCATGTCGTTGATCGCGGGTATCTGTGCCGCGGTGCGGCCGGGCATCTGGACGCGCCTCGTGATCGACGGCAGCAGTTCGATTTTGCTGGCTGTACCTGAACTGGTACTCGCACTCCTACTGTTGCTGTTTGCGGTACGCACCGGATTTTTTCCGACGGGCGGGATGATGTCGGCCGGCGCTTCAGACCTAGACCTTTGGGCAAGGATGAAGGACTTGGCAGCTCATCTGGTGCTTCCCGCATTGTGCTTGGCCGCCGGGCTAATGCCCTTCATCGCGTCTCATATTCGTGCGGCACTGTCTGAGGTTCTGAAGTCGCCTTTCATTACAGCGGCTGAGGCACACGGACTCTCGTTTTCACGCATCGTGATTCGCCATGCGCTTCCCGCAGCAGCGAATCCGCTAATCTCGCTGCTCGGAATTTCCATCGGGCTGTTGATCAGCTCGTCGCTGCTGGTCGAGGCAATGTTCAGTTGGCCGGGCGTCGGGCAATTATTGCTGGAAGCAATTCTCCGGCGCGATTTCTTCCTGGTGATTGATTCAACCGTGCTTGCAACAGCGTTTCTGATTGCCGGCAACCTGATCGCGGATGTGCTTTTGTACGCAACGGATCCGCGCATTCGAGCAAAGTAGAGTGAGTCTGCTGAACAAGCGTCGAATAGCGGCGGCCGGTCTCGTTGCCTTCCACGGAGTGGTGCTGTTCGCCGGATTTTTCGCGCCCTATGATCCCGAAGCGCAACATCGAATGCTGACGTTTGCGCCCCCGAGCCGTATTCGATTTGTCGACGCGGGGAACAGATTGCACCTCCGGCCTTTTGTATACGGCTGGAAAGGGACAAGCGGCGGCCCAGGCGATTACCAAGAGGACCGGACCGTCCGCATTCCGATTCGTTTCTTCGTGAACGGCGCTGAATACAGTTTGTGCGGGCTATTCGCTTGCCGGCGTCATTTTTTCGGCGCAGATGGCCCCGGCCGTTTTTTCGTCATGGGAACCGATGGTTACGGGCGCGATGAATTCTCCCGTCTGCTGTACGGAGGTCGCACCTCATTGTTTTCCGGACTCTTCGCCACCGCCGTTTCGCTGAGTTTGGGGCTACTGCTCGGAGGCATGGCGGGTTACTTTGCAGGATGGGTGGACGAGGCGGTCATGCGAACCGCCGAAATCTTCATGGCGATGCCTTGGCTTTACCTTCTTCTCACGATTCGGGCCTGTCTTCCTCTGCATATCAATGCGACCACCATTTTTGTGCTGCTAATCACCCTTCTCGGGCTACTCGGCTGGGCACGGCCGGCCCGCCTGATTCGCGGGGTTGTGTTGAGCGCGAAAGAACGCGAGTACGTCCACGCGGCGAGGGCATTTGGAGCAACCGATGCCTACCTGTTAAGAGTGCATATTCTGCCGCAGGCCAGGAGCGTGGCGGTGACCCAAGCCGCTCTCCTGATCCCGCAGTACATCGTCGCTGAGGTAATGCTGTCGTTCTTCGGGCTGGGGATCGGTGAGCCGGCTTCGAGCTGGGGCAACATGCTCGCCGCCCTACAGGAGTATTCGGTTCTTGAAAGCGATTGGTGGATGTTTGCTCCCGCGCTCGCGCTAGCGGCGGTCTTATTGGCGTACCAGAGACTCTTCTCCCGTTACGCATTTACCAGCTGAATATTTTCAGTTTTTCTGATATCCGCATTCCAAAGTTGACTAAGCTTGAAAATAGATTTAGATTTGGTCCCGGCGACGCCGTTATGCGTCTGAAAACTCGAATCGCAACGCGGCTTGTAGTTCATTTCTCTACGTTTTCAGCGTTAGCTTGCGTGTTTGCATCGGATCCGGCCAGCTCCTCTTTAGCTCGTGGCTGCGTAAGTATTCCCGACAGCGCGGAATCCGAGATGCTGGTCACCGCGACCAGCGCAGGCGCATGCGGCGGTACCCTCGTCATCTCACAGAGGGCGGAGCCTGCGACCTTCAATCCATTAACTGCCTCGGATACAAACTCGAGGGACATTATTGGTCTGCTAAACGCAGACTTGATTCACATTAATCGCTACACACAAGTCCCAGAACTTGCACTTGCGAAATCGTTCGAGGTATCGCCGGACCGGCGGCGGTACACCGTGCATCTGCGTCGCGGCATCCGTTTCTCGGATGGGTATCCGTTTGACGCCGAGGATGTGCTCTTTACATTTCAGGCATATCTCGATAAACGAACGAACTCATCGCAAAGAGATCTATTGATCATTTCAGGCACGCCGATCAGTGTTGAAAAGCTCGATCGGTACACAGTCCTGTTTACGCTGGCTAAGCCGTACGCCGCTGCCGAGCGCCTATTTGACAGCATCGCAATGCTGCCACGACATCTCCTTCAACCGACCTTTAATTCCGGTGAATTGTCGAAAGCCTGGGGCTTGAATACCGCACCGAGACAGATGGCCGGGTTGGGTCCGTTTCAGTTGAAGCGGTACATGCCCGGGCAGAGTATCGAGCTCGAGCGAAATCCCAATTATTGGAAACGCGACGCCCAGGGGAATCGATTGCCGTATTTGGACGGAATTGAATCCATATTCGTGGCGAACGCAGATGCAGAGGCTATTCGGTTCGAGGCCGGCGAAACGTCAGTCATCAGCCGGCTCAACGCAGCTGATTATGGGCTGCTTGAGAAAGAGCAACAGCGAAAGCGCTTCCGGCTTTATGATCTTGGACCAAGTCTTCAATACGATTTCGTGGTTTTCAACCTAAACGAATTAGAGCCTCAGGGTCATTCATCGATAATTGCTAAGCAGCTTTGGTTTCGACAGCTTGCTTTCCGGCAGGCGATCTCGAGCGCGATCGATCGTGACGGCATTGTGCGCCTGGCGTTTCGCGGACGGGCGTGTCCAATTTCAGTACAAGTAACCGCCGGGAACAAATTATGGCTCGACGCGAATATACCGCCGCCTCTGCACTCGCTGGTGCGAGCACGGGAGATTCTGAAGCACGCCCGATTTTCGTGGACAAAGGACGGAGTTTTGAGCGATTCTGGCGGAAACCCTGTCAAATTCGCGCTCATGTACAACGGCCGTAATACCGAGCAGGCGCAAATCGCAACAATAGCGCAGCAGGATTTGAAAGAGCTTGGAATAGAAGTTAACCTGATTCCACTCGAGTTTCACAGTCTTCTGGATCGAATTTTTACAACCTTTAACTATGAAGCAGCCATTATGGCCCTTGCTGATGATGATGCCGATCCGAATTCCGAAATAAACGTTTTGCGTTCGAACGGAAGCGCACACGTGTGGCGTCTAAGATCACACGTCGAGGATGCGTGGCAGCAGGAGGTTGACCGCCTGATGGAAGCTCAACTAAGCGCCGTAACTTACGCCGAACGGCGACGGATGTTTGATCGTGTTCAGGAGCTTATTGCCGAAAACATGCCTGTTATTTTCCTGATCAGCCCGAACATCCTTGTCGGCGCTAAAGAAGAGATCGGAAATTTCAAGCCGGCAATTCTCCGCAACTATACACTCTGGAATGCCGATGAGCTCTTCTTCCGTGTCCGGCAGAAACCGACTGAGCACAGATGAGCGCGCCTTCTGGAACGTGGGAACGGTTACTCGAGTCGAGCCAGGACGAGATTCTGGTTCAGCACTGCCTCAGCGGCGATCAACAGACCTGGTCGGAGCTTATCGACAAATACAAGAATCTGATTTTTTCGGTGGCGGTGAAGAGTGGCTTTTCGCGGGCCGATGCAGCCGAGATATTTCAGTCGGTGTGCCTGACCTTGCTTCGGGAACTCTCGCACATACGAGAGCCGCGGGCGCTCGCCGCGTGGTTAATACGTGTGACCACGCACCAATGCATTCGATTCAGGCGAGAACAGCAAAGGAACGTGCCGCCGGCCCAGGAAGAGGAAACACTGCTAATCGAGACGGGCGATCACACAAGCAAGTTGGTGGAAGAGCTAGAGGCGGAACAACTGGTGCGCGAAGCCGTATCTGAGTTGTCGCGAGCTTGCAGGCGGCTGGTTCAATTCCTGTTTTTTGAGGATCCGCCGGTTCCATATGACACCGCAGCAAAGATGCTGGGAATCGCAAGGGGCTCAATGGGAGCCACACGGATGCGGTGTCTCAAGAAGTTAAGACGGGCGCTAGAAAAGAGGGGATTCCGTTGAAACGCGATGGACGAACCTACTGAAGAGCTTTGTTTGGAACTGGGCAAGCTTCGCGACGACGCACATGTCAAAGCTCTACTCGCGCGGTACCCGGATCTGGTCCGGACTGAAGTCGTCGCACAACTTGCCGAGACTGTTCGCGGTGTGGTGAGGGTGGATGTTGGAAGGGCGCTGTCACTGGCGGAAGCCGCGGTCGTGATCGCGAGAGAACTGAATGACAATGAAGCGCTGGGCCGAGCCCTCAGAGCGAAAGCGAACGCGGTGTGGCCGAACGGCGATTGCAGGACCGCCGTCGCCTTGTTCGAGGATGCCGGGACGCATTTTGAGCAAGCCGGAAATGTCAGCGAGGTGGGGAGGACGCTCAGCAGCTCGCTTCAGTCATACGCATTGTTGGGCGAGTACGAAAGCGCCTTCACCGCTGCGGGACGTGCCCGCGAAATCTTCCGCGCCATCGGGGACTCGCCGCGGATTGCCCGGCTGGATATCAACCTCGCGAACATCTATCACCGCCAAAATCGTTTTGCAGAAGCATTCGCTGCTTACGAGCGAGCGTACCGCGAATTACTGCCCCACAAAGATATGGAGGCGATCGGTGTTGCGCTGCACAACATGGCGGTGTGCCTGATCGCGCTCGATGACTTTCCGCGAGCATTGGAAACGTATCGCGAGATGCGGCAATTTTGCGAACAGCAGCACATGCCGCTATTAGTTGCGCAAGCCGATTACAACATTGCCTACCTCTACTACCTGCGAGGCGATTACACGAGAGCCTTAGAGTTGCTGCGATCGACGCGTGAGATGTGTCGCGCGACGGGCGACAAGTACCACCTGAGCTTATGCGATTTAGACCAGTCGGAAATCTATCTTGAATTAAGCCTCATCGAAGAGGCGGCCGAGATGGCGAACAGCAGCTTCGAGCATTTCCAAGAGCTGGGCATTCGATATGAGGCGTTCCGGTCGCTTGTCAACCTGGCGATTGCGATTAGCCTCCAGGGGGACGGAGCTCGCGCATCGGAGTTGTTCGCCAAAGCCAAGGAGATGGCCGGTGCGGAGCACAACCAAGTGTGGCCGTCTCTTATCGATTTGTACCGCGCAGTGGTGCTGCTACATGACAATGAGCTGTCGGAAGCACGCCGTCTGTGTATGGCTGCTGCAAAGTTTTTCGTATCGAGCGACTTACCAAGTAAACATGTATTCTGCCTGCTGTTGCTCGCGCGCATACAGTTACGAACAGGGGAATTTAATGAATGCGCGGCCATGTGCGAGGAAGCCTTAGAACGGCTGAACCATTTGGATTCACCGATACTCTGCTACGAGGCGCACTTATTGCGAGGACAGGCGCAGGAAGCGACGGGGTATCCGGAGCAGGGTTACGGGTCGTATCAGGCGGCAAGGTGGGCGCTTGAAACCCTGCGAACCAGCTTACAACGGCAAGAACTAAAGATCGGGTTCATGCGCAACAGGTTGGAAGTCTACGCGCGCCTCACCCAACTCTGCTTGAATCGCAAGTCCGTAGACGGAAAAGCGGAAGAAGCGCTGTCGTACATCGAAGCGGCAAAGGCGTGCACGCTTCGGGATCTGATTCTGGGGAAAACCGATATCCGAGGTGAGGAGCGGGAAGAAACCGAAACAGACAAGAAGATACGCGAGTTGCGAAGCGAACTCAACTGGTATTACCACAGGATTGAGTTAGAGCAACTATCCGGTGAAGCAACTTCTGCGAAGAATATCAAATTATTAAGGGCTCAGGCCGAGGCACGCGAGCGGAAATTACTGCGGCTGATACGTGAAGCGCCGCCATCCTCGAGGGTCGTTGGGGCTCTACGGGAATCCGGCGCCGCGACTGTGAACGAGATCCGGCAGTCTCTGCCGTCCGGCACGGCATTGCTGGAATATTTCTCTCTCGCGGACCGAATGTTTGCGGCGGTCGTGAGCGCCGACGGCATCGCACTTGTTCCGCTGGCGTGCGCTGCCTCAATCGGACAACGGTTGAGGATGCTGGATTTCCAATTCTCGAAGTTTCGCCTGGACCGCGATTACATTGCCCGATTCGGAGAGCCGCTTATACGAGCTACCGAAGCACACCTTACCGCGCTGTACGAGTACGTATTTGCGCCGCTCGAAGAATGGTTGCATGTGACAGACCTCGTCATCGTTCCCTCTGGCGCACTGCATTCGTTACCGTTCCACGCCTTGTTTAACGGATGCGCGTATGCGATGGAGAGATTTACGATCTCATACGCCCCGAGTGCAAGCATTTACGTTCACGCGCGCCGCAAACAGTCGTTGCAGCGGGGGCCCTCGTTGATTCTCGGCGTGGATGACGACAGAACCCCGTTCATCAGGGAAGAAGTGGACGCAGTGGCCGCAGTAGTGCCGGAACCCGAAGTACTGTTGGGACGGGATGCGACAGAGCAGGCGCTAAGAACCAGAGGTTGCCGCAGCCGCTTGATCCACATTGCCAGCCATGGATACTTCCGGCGGGACAGTCCGATGTTCTCGGCGATTCGCCTCGGCGATTCTTATCTCAATCTGTTCGATCTGTACCATATGAATCTGCCGGCAGATCTGTTGACCCTGAGCGGGTGCGTGACTGGTCTAAACGCCATCGACGCAGGCGATGAGCTCGTTGGGTTGACTCGGGGGCTCTTGTATGCCGGCGCGCGGTCATTGTTGTTGTCTCTTTGGGATGTCGATGATCGGAGTACAGCCGAGTTTATGAAGCAGTTTTACTCGAAGCTGCAGGCCGGCTGCAGGAAGGCCGACGCACTTCGCGGCGCTATGCTGCAAGTGCGCGAGCGCTACTCGCATCCGTATTATTGGGCGCCTTTCAAGCTGATCGGCGACGCTTGCATGTCCGAGCAGTAGGGAGAAGGAAATAGTTGTATCTTTTCGGTACGTTGTTTGCCTTATACACAGGTGCAAATGATATCGATGATTCGCAGATCCCGCGAGGGTAG
>JAFAQG010001057.1 GCA_019246575.1 Acidobacteriaceae bacterium | reverse complement strand
GCCGTCGGCTTCGCCGGCATGCGCGACGGCACGCAAGCCACCTTCTCTCGCGATACGGAACGGCTCTTCAAAGTCACGGGCAGGAAAATTCGCCTCGTCGCCGCCGAGCCCGATCGCGATGACGCCGTAGTCGCGCATTTTTTGCGCGAGGTGCGTCGCCTCGATCGCATTTTCGACCCCGAAGTTACGCGTTAAATCGCAGATGAAGCGAATCTTGAGGCCGGCCTTCGCTTCGACTTCCGCCGCCGTGCTTTGGAGGTCACCGAAAACCTCATTTACATCGAGAGTCGTGTGGAAGAACTGCCACGTTTGAGGGGAGACAAACAACTCCGCGTACATGACGCCGTGCGCAACAGCATCTTCGGCGTACTCACGGAGCACGCGAGCGTAGTCAGCCGGTTGCTGCAAGCATCGGCAGACGGCGGCAAATTTGAATAAGAATTCTTGAAAGCCATTGAAATGGTAGATCGAACCGACGGTTTGCGCTGTCGTAGCGGCGGCATCGGCGCCCTTGGGTCGATACTCCGTCGGAACACCATAGCGTCTAGCCAACTCTACAAAAGTCGCTGGTCGTACTGTGCCCTCGAGATGGCAGTGCAGTTGCACTTTCGGCAGCCGCCGCAGGGCGCTAAAGGCACTCCCTTGTTGGTCTCCATTCACGACGCATAAACTCTTTGCCGATAATTTGCAGGCCCGCCTGCGAGCACAGGTAGATTATCTGGGCTTGCCGTACTGACCCCGACGCGGGGTGGAGCAGTCCGGTAGCTCGTCGGGCTCGACACGCCGCAATCAAAGAATGAACACAAAACATCGTGGTGACATAGCAGAACAAGCCGCTACGCTTGAGGCGTTAAAGCGTGGGTGGAGCGTGCTCCGGCCAATCGGAGACAATCTTCCATACGATCTCGTCTTCGACATCGGCGGCCGGTTCATCAAGGTTCAAGTAAAATACGGCTGGCTTCACGCCCCGAGTCAGAACTACGTCGTCGATAACAGACGAACAAAAACAAATCGGCGGCAAATGATTCGGGAAGCGTATCGGCCATCGGATTTTTGACTTTGCCTTGGTTTATCTGCTGGAAAAGAACGTTTTCTACGTCTATCCGGTCAATGTGTTCATCGGTTTCGGCAGTGAGATCCACATGGTTGAAACTGACAAGCGTCAACGAAGACCTCGGTCATCTGCTTACCGTGACGCTTGGAACTTGATTGCGCAAAGGGCTTCACAGGAAGAAATCCCTGTGAGAACACCTGTCAAACTCGGGGAAGCCGTTAGCAGGGTAATCCCGAGCCAAGCCCTTTCGGCAGTGCCGATAGGGACGGTGTAGAGACTTGATGGCAGGCACCCGCCTCATCGCAGGAGGGTGAAGGGAAAGTCCAGACTACGAATCCATCGTGTCACGATGGAGCGGCGAAAGTCGAAGTAGTATGCATAACCCGAAGGTCGCGAGTTCAAATCTCGCCCCCGCAACTTTCAAAGGTCTGCTGAGAAATCAGCAGACCTTTTTTCCGAAAAATTATACGGAGGAAAGACCTGTGAAGATCAAGCTGACCAGCGTGTATGTGGAAGACCAAGAAAAAGCTTTGCGCTTCTACACCGAGGTGCTGGGCTTCGTCAAGAAGACCGACGTCGGACAGGGTGGGTACCGCTGGCTCAGTGTGGTCTCACCTGAGGATCCGGAAGGGACGCAGTTGCAGTTGGCGCTCAACGACAATCCGGCGGCTAAAGCCTACCAGCAGGCCATCTTTCAGCAGAACCAGCCTGCCGCGATGTTCTTCACCGATGACGTGAAGGCCGACTACGAGCGGATCAAAGCCAATGGCGCAGAGTTCACGAAGCCGCCTACCGATGTAACCGGCTCGACCATCACGATGCTGAACGACACCTGCGGCAACCTCATTCAGATCACACAGCTGAAGTGGTAAGTTAAAGACGATGAAGACACATATCAGCCTCCAAACGCGAGACCTTGAGGGCAGCGTCGCGTTTTACAAGACGCTCTTGCGGCGGGAACCCGAGAAGCGCTACGACGACTACGCCTTCTTCGCCGTCGACGAGCCGGCACTAGAGTTAGCGATCAACCCAACATCGAGCCCAATTTCAAGGGACGATACGCATTATGGCATAGCCGTCGATCGCCCGGAAGCCGTTGAGGCCGCCATCGAGCGGCTTAAACGTGCTGGATATAAGACCGATATCGAAATTGAGGAAACGTGCTGCTACGCGAAGCAGACGAAGGTGTGGACAAGCGATCCTGACGGACGGCCTTGGGAAGTCTATGCCGTTCTTGAAGACACGGCAGAGCGCGATGACGCGGAATGTTGCGCGAGCGCGTAACCCAAGCCTCTCAATACAGCGTCCGCGCCGCAACGCGCAGTGATTTGCCGGCGATTCAGCTGATCTATAACGAGGGTATCGAGGATCGAATCGCAACGCTCGATACGGAACTGAAAAGCGACTCCGAGATTTTTGCCTGGTTCAACGATCATGATGGGCGTTATGCCGTCCTCGTCGCTGAGGGCGGCGGCGACATCGTTGGCTGGACGTCGCTCAATCGATACTCGCATCGCTGCGCTTATGACGGTGTCGCGGATCTTTCTATCTACGTGCGCCGCGACAAACGCGGGACCGGCGTTGGTTCAGCACTGATGCAAGAAATTGAAGAAGCTGCCAAGACAGGCGGCTTTCACAAGATTGTGCTCTTTGCGTTTCCAACCAATGAGGCTGGGCGGCGGCTTTACCTTAACTCAGGATTTGCAGATGTCGGGAGGTTCCGTGAACAAGGCCAGCTCGACAACAAATACATCGATGTGATCGCGATGGAAAAAATCTTAGCCAGCGACTGACGAGGATCACGGCGCTACGCCGGCTCGATGACGGCCGCCGTGCCGTAGGCTACGACCTCGCTCATATAGCTGCTGATTTCCGAAGAATCGAAGCGCATCATGAGGATCGCATTGGCGCTCATGGCCTGCGCGTTTTGAACCATGCGATCGACCGCCTCGCGTCTTGTTGACTCCAGCAGCTCAGTGTACTCGTGAATTTCACCACCGAAAAGCGATCTAATAGTCGCAACTAAATTCCAGAGCAAGCCGCGGCTGCGAACGACCAGGCCAAACACTTCGCCTTTGGTCTCCTTGACGCGATAACCAGCGATATCTTGAGTCGTAGCGATGATCACGCAGGCACCGGTGGCTGTACGGCGCCGACTTCGCGACCGACTTCATCGAAAGCAGCTAGCGCGCGGTCCATCTCATCCTTGGTCAGCTTCGCGCTCATCTGAACACGAATGCGTGCGGTGCCTTCCGGTACAACGGGGAAGCCGAAGCCGGTCACAAAGATGCCCTTCTTCAGCAATTTATCGCTAAGCGCGATCGCAAACGCCGTATCGCCGACGATGATCGGAATGATGGCGCTCTCACCTTCGAGCGGCTGGTAACCGAGCTTCAAGAGTCCGCTGCGAAAATACGCGATGTTCTCACGCAGTTGCTCCATCAATTCGGGGTGCGCCTCCAAGTACTCGATCGCTGCGAGCGAGCTGCAAGCTACGGTCGCCGGCAAGGCGTTTGAGAAAAGCTGCGGACGCGATTTTTGGATCAGCATGTCGATCAACGCCTGGCTTCCGGCAACGAAGCCGCCGGCAGCGCCGCCCAATGCTTTGCCGAGCGTACCCGTGATGATGTCGACTTGCCCTTCGAGGCCGTAGTGCTCGATCGTCCCGCGGCCCGTTTTACCCATCACACCCGTGCCATGACTGTCGTCAACGCAGCTGATGGCGTTGTATTTCTTCGCAAGTTCCACGATCTGCGGAAGTTTGGCCAGCGAGCCTTCCATTGAAAAGACGCCGTCCGTGACGATGATTGCCGGACCGCGCGGATCGGCGGCTTTCAGCTTCTCCTCGAGTTCGCGCATGTCGCTATGTTTGTAGCGCTCACGCTTTGCCTTAGTCGCCAAACGGCAGCCGTCGATGATCGAGGCATGGTTCAGCTCGTCGGAAATTAGCGTCGCGCCCTCTTCCGCAATCGTTGGAAAGAGGCCGGTGTTCGCATTCCAGCACGACACGTACGTTAGCGAGGCTTCAGTCGATAAAAATTCAGCGATCCGATCTTCGAGCACGCGATGAATGTCGAACGTTCCGCAGATGAATCGAACCGATGCGGTCCCGGCTCCGTACTTGCGGAGTCCCTCGACGCCGGCCTCAACAACTTCC
>JAFAQG010000871.1 GCA_019246575.1 Acidobacteriaceae bacterium | reverse complement strand
GCATTTTGCGGATCGCCGCTGATTTTGGCGAATTCCGGTAAGGGGTCGCCCTCGGTTTGGCTCAAATCGAAGACGTGCGCAACTTTGAATCCATAAACTCGCGTCTGCTCGTCTTCGAGTAATTCGCCGTCAACGTATTTTTTCCGGCCCACAATGGGAGCGAGAATCGCGATGCCTTTCTCGCCCTTGCGGACATAGCGCTGCAGGCGCAGCCAGGCGTGGAAGCCGGCCACCTGGGTCGCGTTCGGGCGCTGCATGTAGATCAGCAGCGCGTTGTTCCACGAGTAGCGGTGAAAGCGGGACATCACTGCGAGATAGGATTTGAGGGTTTCGCTCTGGCCGCGTTCGAGGGCTTGCATCAGCTTCGTGAGTGCGTTTTCGCTGAGCGTTTTGGCTTGATCGGTATTCATTGCGCACCTCCTTGGGACAGAGCGCCGCGGTTACGCGGCGGCCCCCGAGTCCTCCACGACTTCGCCATTACGGGAGCGGTCCAGCTTGGCCACTCCCCGGATGCGGATCTCGGTAATCGATTTCTTGGCTCCGCCATTCTTGCCGGAGCCAGGCGTGTATTCGCGCGTGCGGATCTCGCCATCGATCTGCACGTGCGCGCCCTTGGTCAGCTTCGCCGCATACTCGCCGGTGTGCCCGAAAGCGATGCAGCGGTGCCAAGTGGTTTCGGACTTATAGCCGCCGGATTCGCGATCTTTCCAGCTCCGTTTGGTTGCGACGGAGAGCACTGTGAACGGCGTTTGATTCCTGCTGTAGCGGACCTCCGCATCGCGGCCCAAAAATCCAATAAGCGTTACCCGATTGCTGTACATATGCGGTTTCTCCTTTTTCTGCTCCCGAGGTCTCTCGGGGCACCCGAGAGCGAGCGGAACCGCTCCCAAGGCCAAGATCTGCTTTTTCGGGGGACCGCAGTGAGAGAACCGGCCTGGCCGTACGAACAATTAAGCGGGGGAGCCGAAACCCGACAGGGCCGCGCCGACCGCAAGGAAGAAGCGGAAGCAGAAGATCGCAGTGCCGCCGGGCGCGGTTAGGGCGGTTTTCAGGCCGTCAAGCGAAGCTGTGCCCGAGAGAACGCGGGCAGAAAGGATAGAGAAACCGAAGGACGCAATTGGGCATCGCTAAAGGATTAAAGCCAGCGATGAAGGCCCGATTCGGCGGATAAATATCCTGCGACAGCGGACCCGTTACAGGCGGAGGTGTAGCTTGCCGATGGCTGTTTGAGCGCTGAGTCTGACACTGCAAGCACATCTCTACCGTCAACGTGCCATCAGGTTCTCGCGCTCGATCTAGCCGTTCTGCTTGGCTTCGTCTTGCGACAACCGCGCTAGCCTCAGCTTCGATGTTAGTTGCAACGGCTGATGACAGACAACCTTCGCCGCACCCGTGCGCGCCTTTGTCACATCCCGGGCGGTGAGCTGGAACAGATTCAATTTTTGCTCGGCCATGTCAGTGTCCAAACACGGAACAATACGTCGGCTGCAAGCAACGTTTCCGGTCGGCTGTCAATCATCGATCGGCATCGAACCGACGACTGCTGAAAAGTAACTCAGCTATCACTCATCGTGAACCCGACTTTAGAGCCAGTGAGCCAAATATAGATCTACGATAGGCCGTCACACACGATCTATCCGTCCTTGCGTTGCTCAAGTTCCGGTTTGCGCGTCATCCTGGAGCAAGCCGGGACCACGCGGCATAAGCAGAAGTGCCCTTTTCTATCGTTGCAGCTAAATCCCGAGTTTGCAATCCCGGTAAACCTGACATTCATGTCTTGACAGTCATATGGAGTCGTCGTATTCTGGTGTTGTTTTTCGATGAACAACACCAACACGGACGTGATTCAGGGGACGTTGGACATGCTGATTCTAAAGACCCTGAGCCTTGAAGCTATGCACGGTTTCGGCATCGCGCGCCGGATTGAACAGATCACGCAGAACGTTTTCAAGGTGAACGCCGGCTCGCTGCTGACAGCGCTACAGCGGTTGGAGCGAAACGGGTGGCTGGATGCAGATTGGCGAGTGACAGAAAATTCGCGCCGGGCAAAGGTCTACCGGCTCACGCCGAGGGGCAGAAAACAACTACAAAGCGAGCTTGCGGATTGGCAGCGCCGGTCAGCGGCCATTTCGCGATTGCTCAAGACGGAGGCTTAATCGATGGCGCTCGTGAGGCAACTGACGCAAGGATTCCGGAATCTGCTCCGGCGGAGACACGCGGATCAGGATATAGCCGACGAGGTCGAAAATTTCTTCACTGAAGCGAAAGTCGAGTTTGAGGCGCGCGGACTAACCGCGGACGATGCAGCTCGTACAGCCCGCATTGCCCTCGGAAGCAGCACGGCACTTCGCGAAGAGGTGCGCTCCTATGGCTGGGAGAACATTCTCGAGGGCATCCTTCAGGACCTGAGATACACGGTGCGCCGCTTGCGCGCGAGTCCCGGCTTCACGTTGGTGAGCATCGGAACTCTCGCGCTGGGGCTCGGAGCCACGAGCGCTATTTTCAGCGTGATCAACGGTGTGTTGTTAAAGCCGTTGCCCTACCCTCATCCCGAGCAGCTGGTCGCGGTCTGGATGACGGCGCCGGGAGTGAAGATTGCAGATCTAAACATGGCGCCATCGGTCTACTTCACGATGTGCGATGAAGAGCGCGCCTTCCAGGCCGTCAGCATCTTCGCAACCGGCAGCACAACGGTGACCGGCAAAACTCACTCCGAAGAGGTGCAGGCTGTCTTCGCAACGCACGAGTTGCTTCCCATTCTCGGCGTGAAGCCTCAACTGGGCCACCCATTCGCTGCAGCTGATGATGATCCGAAAGGTGTTCGCACGGTGATGCTCTCCGACGGGTATTGGCGATCGCATTTCGGCGACGATCGTTCGGTGCTCGGCCGTCAGCTTGTGATTGAGGGTAATACGGTTTCCATCATTGGTATCCTGCCGCCCTCGTTTCAATTCATGGATAAAAGGCCGGATCTGCTCATTCCAATGCGGCTCGACCGCGCCAAAACGAATCTCGGGGTGTTCGCTTACCTGGGCGTCGCAAGGCTCAAGCCCGGCGTAACGTTGAAGCAAGCGAACGCGGATCTCGCCCGCATGCTGCCTTTGGTTATTCAGCGGTTTCCCCCGCCTGGCGGTTACACCGTCAAAATGTTCGAAGATGCACGTATCGCGCCGAATTTGAGGCTGCTGAAGGACGACCTCGTGGGCGACATCGGCAACATGCTGTGGGTAGTAATGGCGACGGTCGGGATTGTTCTGTTCATCGCGTGTGCAAACGTTGCGAATCTTCTGCTGGTCCGAACCGAGGGGTGGCAACAGGAGCTTGCGGTTCGAGCCGCCCTTGGCGCGGGTGCGTCGCGTATTGCCAGAGAGCTTCTGTTTGAAAGCGTCATGCTGGGCGCCGTCGGAGGGGCGGTCGGACTGGCTTTGTGCTCCGCCGCCCTGAAACTGCTGGCCGCATCGGATTTGGTGCACTTGCCCCGTTCTGACAACATCAGAATCGACGATCGGGTACTGTTGTTCACGTTTATCGTGTCAATTGGTTTCAGCGCGTTATTCGGCTTGATCCCTGTTCTGCGGTATGTGCGGCCACGGCTTGCGAATGCGCTTCGCAGCGGAGGCCGATCAATCAGCCACAGCAAGGATCGCCAGCAAATGCGGAGCTTTCTTGTTGTTCTTCAGGTGGCGCTTGCGCTGGTCCTGCTCGTCACTTCGGGGCTCATGATCCGCACCTTTCGCAATCTGCATCATGTCGATCCCGGGTTCCGGAATGCCCAGGAAATTCAGACGGTCAGAATCGGCATCCCGGATGAGGGCGTGAAAGAACCTGAGCACGTGATCCACATGGAGCAGGCAATGCTTGAGGCCGTGAAGGCCGTCAATGGCGTCCGTTCGGCCTCCATAATTTCGTCTGTTCCCATGGGCGGCAATGAATCCCAAGATGATCCCGTATACGCGGCTGACAAGACTTACCGCGAAGGAACGCTCGCTCCCCTGCGCCGCTACAAGTCGATTGCGCCGGGATATTTCACAACGATGGGGCAGCGAATGTTCGCAGGCCGTGACCTTACCTGGGACGACATCTATAACGGTGGGGACGTTGCGATTGTTTCCGAGAATACGGCACGCGACATTTGGGGAACGCCGGGCGCCGCGCTCGGCAAACGCATCCGTTCAAACAAGAAAGACGACTGGCGCGAAGTCATCGGCGTGGTTGCCGATGAGCATGCAGACGGCGTTGACAAGCCTGCGCCTACGATCGTGTATTGGCCGCTGTTTAGGAAGAACTTTCAAGGCGCGGCGCTGGACGTACAACGCTACATTTCGTTTGTGATTCGTACGCCGCGCGCGGATTCCACATCACTCGAGAACGAGGTTCAGAAGGCGCTTTGGAGCGTCTACTCGAACCTGCCGCTTGCCAAGGCGGATACGCTCGAAACATTCTATAATCGCTCGCTTGCGCGTACGTCCTTCACCTTGCTCCTGCTCGCGACGGCCGGCGGCATGGCCCTGGTGTTGGGGCTCGTGGGTATCTACGGAGTAATTTCGTACTCGGTCTCGCAGCGCACGCGCGAAATCGGTATCCGGCTTGCCCTCGGCGCGCCGATTGCACAGATCACAACTGCTTTCGTCCGCAGTGGATTGATTCTGTCCGGGATCGGGTGCGGCTGCGGCCTCGCCGTGGCGCTCATATTGGTGCCGCTGATGAAATCGTTGCTGTTTTCCGTCAGTCCTTCCGATCCACTTACATACGCTCTGACCTCCGGGAGTTTAATTGCGGCGGCACTTGCCAGTTACCTTCCGGCGAGGAGGGCAACGAAGGTCGATCCGGTCGAAGCTTTGCGGGCGGAGTAGAAGCGGTCCGTCGTCCCAAACGAAGCCGTACGATTTTGCTTGTCGCTTACGGTCAGAAAGTAGCTGTAATGCTCCAACCTGGTGCTGTCGCTCACGGAAGTAATCAGTGCGAATGCTCAAGAAATTCGCTGATGCGAGGCTCCGGAGAGCTCTCGATAGTTTGGTAACGCCAGAGTGGTCGGCCATCCGGAAACTGAGATTACAAACGATAAGTCGGCAAGTATAGAACTATACTTGGCCGTTAGGGCGGAGTATTCGAGCGAGAGTCCGCTGCATGCGTCGTTGTCAGAGCAAGGGGATTTTGACGCGCAGCGAGGCGGAACCCAAGTGCGCGGTCCTGGCGTATTTATGCCGCATCCGCTC
>JAFAQG010001017.1 GCA_019246575.1 Acidobacteriaceae bacterium | reverse complement strand
GGTCGGATCCTCCGCGAGCAGTTGATCCAAATGCGACTCGGCTTCATCCAGCCGTCCCGTATCGATCAGTGCGAGCGCGAGAGAAAGGCGGTACTGAGTGTTTTCCGGCAAAAACAGCAGCGCCTTCCGGTACTCCTGAACCGCATCCGCTGCTCGGTCTTCGTGCATCAGCCGTTCCGCTTCTTCGTAATGCGCCCGCCCGCGCGAGATCCGCTGACTTTTATACGCCGATGTAATTGCTCCCGTGAGTAGAAAAGACAAGACAAGCACAACTGATACAAAGATCGTTGCTCGAAGCGTAGGGTGCCCGACGAACAAATGTGTTCCCTGCACACCAGCATAAAAGTCTCCGCTTTCCCTCTGCCAAACTAAAACCATGGAATGGACTCCGGGTGGGGTTAGCGGCGATATCGAGGATCGCAGAGACGATAGCGGAGGAGGTGGTGGTGGGTTCGGGCTCGGCCCATTTCACTTCGGACTCGGCGGCTTCGTTCTGCTAGCCATTCTTAGCCTGCTCTTTCATCGCAACCTGTTCGTGCTCTTTTCCGGCGCACCTACGAGCACACAGCGCATCGAATCCAGACCCGATCCGGCCCGCGATCAACGCGAACAGCCGGAGGTGCAATTCGTGTCCTTCGTTCTCGACGACGTGCAGCATAACTGGGACAGCATGTTACCCGAATCGGCGCGCGTGCCTTACCATCATGCGAAGCTCGTTCTTTTCCGCAACGCTTACCCGTCCGGCTGCGGCTTGGCGCAGGACGCCATGGGCCCTTTCTACTGTCCCGAGGACGAAAAGGTGTATCTCGATCTCGGCTTCTTTGACGAGCTCCGCCAGCGATTCGGTGCGCCCGGCGAGTTCGCGCAAGCCTACGTGATTGCTCATGAAGTCGGCCATCATGTGCAAAAACTGCTCGGCATCGAACCGAAAGTGCATCGCCTGCAACAGCAGAGGCCGGACGAGGCAAATCCGCTCTCGGTCCGCTTGGAGTTACAAGCCGATTGTTTCGCGGGCGTGTGGGGTCATACGACAGAACAGCGAAAAATCGTGAATCAAAGCGATGTTGAATCGGCTCTCGGAGCGGCGGCCGCCGTCGGCGATGACCGCCTGCAACGGATGGGAGGCGGGAAGGTCAGCCCCGAAACATTTACTCACGGTAGCTCCGCCCAGCGAGTTCACTGGTTTCAGCAAGGCCTCGATTCGGGCCAGATCTCGGTTTGTGATACCTTCCGCAACGCTTTCTGAGCGGTTGCTTTTGAGAAGTTAGTTGTCTCAATCCCGTCCCCGAACGCTGTCCAAAACTTGATAGCGCGCTCTATCCTCCGCCGGAGCCGCATGAGACGCCGCGCTCAGATGCATCACTTGATACCCGTCCTGCTTGTCGTACCTGGGCCATTGCGGCAACCCCGGTCCATTCGGATCTCCGGTTTTGGCGAAGTTCGTCCAGTAGCTCGAGATTAGGTCAGACAATTTGAAGTCCTCTGGGCGCCACTGCAGATCCTTCGACTTGAGCTGCTCGAACACAAACTCGATCTCGGCGGAATGGTAGGCGCCGCGCGACGCCGTCCCGCTCTTTATCGGCGGAGCATCTTCGAACCGGTACCCGAAAACGGACGAACCGCCCGTCTTAAGCTGCATCTCAATCCATTTCCACGTTCCGCACGCGATAAATCTGTCGGACGCGAGTGCCTGGACCGACTGCTCGGGCTGTTCATCCGTCCACGCTGGGTATACCCTCAGCACCTCTGCAGCGTGTTCGCCATGCTCCACTGCTGCTCCTTAGTAACAGTATGTTATCTTACGCTGAGTAACAATTCTTTAGCTTCGAGGGTTCCGATGATCCGAGTCGATCGCTCCCAGTGGAAGTGGCTGTCATCCGTCGCTGCCGTGTTTTTTGTGCTCGCGCCTGGGGCCGCCCGAGTTTCTGCGCAAGCCGTTGCCGTCGCGCAAATTGCCGGTCAGGTTATGGATGCGACCGGTGCGCTGGTGCCGGATGCGCAAATCAGACTTACGCAAACGGAAACAGGTTTCAGCCGCACGGTAACTACGAATGCTCAGGGAAGTTATAGCCTTCCGGACTTGCCCGTGGGTCCGTACGTCCTGCATGTTACCGCGCCCGGCTTTAAGGCGTACGAACAAACAGGAATTGTTCTTGAAGTAGGCACTAACATCCAGATCAACGCGACACTCGAAGTCGGTGCGGTCACCGAAAATGTCGAGGTTAGCGCTCGGCCGAGCATGGTCGAAACGCGCGAGAATTCCGTCGCTCAGGTTATCAATGAGCGGCAGATTGTCGATTTACCATTGAATGGCCGCCAGCCAACACAGCTTATCTTGGTATCGGGTGCTTCAACCCCTTCGCCGAACGGCAATCTGATCAGCAGCAAGAATTACCCTAGCTCAACCACCATGTCTGTTGCCGGAGGTCAGGGTAACGCAACCAACTATCTGCTCGATGGCGGCGATAACAACGACACATTTTCGAACGTCAACTTACCGTTCCCGTTTCCCGACGCCTTACAGGAATTCAGTGTTGAAACCAGTTCTCTTCCGGCTCGCAACGGCCTTCATCCCGGCGGTGTAGTTAACGTTTTAACCAAATCCGGAACAAACCAGTTACACGGCGACTTATTCGAATTTCTCCGCAACGGAGACGTCAACGCCCGCAATTTCTTCGCGCCGGTGCACGATAGCCTGAAGCGTAATCAGTTCGGCGGCACCGCAGGCGGAAAAATCATAGCCGATAAGCTTTTCTTCTTCGCTGGTTATCAGGGCACGCGAAATCGCCAGAATCCACCATCAAGTCAAGCATTCGTTCCCACTCCGGCTGCCCTGGCGGGCGACTTTAGGGCTCTCGAATCGGCGGCTTGCGCCGGCAAAGCACGCGCGCTAACCGGGTATCCCGGCAACATTGTTCCAGTTACCCAGTTCGATCCTGTCGCGCTGAAAATCCTATCT
>JAFAQG010000960.1 GCA_019246575.1 Acidobacteriaceae bacterium | reverse complement strand
GAGCGGATTCGTAATTACTGCCGGCGGCTTGGTCTTATTCGCCGGGAACGATTCAAAACTCTATGCGCTTGACAAAGACACCGGCAAGGTGCTTTGCCGCAAAGACCTGCCGAACGGTTCTTTAGGCGTTCCGGCTGTTTACGAAGTCGATGGACGCGAATATGTGCTGCTCGCGGCCTCAGGCGGAAACCCTTACCCAGTCGGTGCGCCCGTCGCCCCCGGCGGAATGATGCCTTCCGCAACCTCGAAAAGCTACGTTGCTTTCGCGCTCCCTGAGCCGCGCAAACAGGCTACGCAATAGACCGGCATCCTGTTTCAGAAGTTTTCTATTCGCGATTCAGGAACTGATTCAAAAACAGGATTGCAAGGTCTGCAAAACTTGCAAAGATGTTTCGACACGCAGGGCTGGTGGCGATCTCACGCCCTTGAGCCGACCGATTTATTGGAGAGAAATCGATGTTTCGAGTGGGCGGTACGAAAAACTATGCTGGCATAATTCCGGTCGCTTTGGTGACAATACTCGTCGGCTTTGTGCCGCAGTCAAGAGCGCAAGACGCGACATCGGGGCAAATTGCCGGTAATCTTTCTGATCCTTCCGGCGCGATGGTTCCGAATGCCCAAGTGACTATCACGAATCTAGGAACCGGACAGACGGTGACTGTTCCAACCAATTCCCTCGGGCACTATGTCGCGCCCTTGTTGCCTCCGGAAGCTATTCGGTGTCGGCCAAGGCGCGGGGATTCGCGCCGCTCACTCAGAGGCCAATCAATGTTCCGACGGGCATAACGACTACAGTCAATCTGCAACTCACATTGAACGCTTCGCAGCAGGCGGTAATGGTTGAAGCCAGCGCTGAAGTCCTGCAAACCGAAACCGCTTCAAATGGCGGGACCGCGAATCACCTGACGGTCACAAACCTTCCACTCACGAATCGTAGCTTCACGCAGATTCTTCAGCTCAGCCCAGGTGTGGCGAGCCAGTTGCCGAATGCTGGCTCGCTCGGGCGTGCGACGGTGGACGTCAACGTGAATGGAACTCGTGTGGCCGATAACAGCTACCAGATCGACGGTGAGGAGGCCTCGAACCCGCAGGAACAGGGCACGGGCGGCGTGTACGCCGAAGCTGGGATCTCGATCCCCAGTCCGGACGCGATCGAAGAGTTTCGCATTCAGACCAGCCAATATGATGCGACATACGGGCGGGGCGCGGGCGCTAACGTCGATGTGGTCACCAAGTCGGGCACGAACACATTTCACGGTGACGCGTTCGAATTTCTGCGCAATACGGATTTGAACGCGAATAACTTTTTCCTCAACCTGGCAGGTCAGCCCCGCCCAGTGCTAAATCAGAACCAATATGGCGGTACCTTGGGCGGCCCGATTTTCAAAGACAAGCTGTTCTTCTTCATCTCGTATCAGGGAACGGAGCAGAAGAATGGACAAGGTTCGACCTCATTGCAAAGCTTTCAAATGCCCCTGCTCTCTAATTCCGCGAGTGGACGAACGGCGCAGGCACTCGGGGCTGAATTTGGGGGTCAGGCGGGATTTCGCGGGGGTACGAAGATTGCAGCCAACGGCTCGAACATTAATCCGGTTGCTCTTGCGCTCCTAAACTACAAACTGCCAAATGGTAACTATCTGATCCCTGCGCCGCAGACGGTCCAGAACGCCTCCAACGTCAGCACAGGCGGATTCTCCTCCTTTAGCGTGCCGTCGGCCTTTCATGAAGACCAGGCGATCGGGAATCTGGATTACTTTCTCTCTGCCAAAAATCGCATTTCCGGAAAATACTTCTGGTCGCGAGACACGCAGACCGCCGCGTTTAGCACTACGGACTCCGGGAGCCGCACAAGACTCGCTGTTTGAAAATGCCAACTTGGCCCTTCATGACATCCATACGATTAGCCCAACGCTCATCAATCAGCTCAATCTCGGCTATCACCGTATCTATGGCAATGTATCCAGTGAATACCCGGTGACCAGCGCTTCGGTGGGCATCTCGCCGGGGTGTGACGGCATGCCATACGCGCCGATCGTCTCGATCACGGGATCATTCACTCTCGGCGGTACCTTCAACGACGGGCAGTGGGCGGA
>JAFAQG010000851.1 GCA_019246575.1 Acidobacteriaceae bacterium | reverse complement strand
CCACCTGCCCCTCATTGTTGATACCCCGGCCGGAACTGCTGTTCCCGCCCAGCGTGCCCAAATCAATCATCTGCCCATCGCAATAGGTAAAAGCGTCAGATGAGCCAGTCGACGTATCAGATCCCCCCACCACTTGCCCGCGATTGTTGATCCCATACGCGTACGTAGTCGCGCCGCCCAGCGTCCCCAGATCCATCATTTGGCCATCCATATAGATAAACCCGCGCGCCGAGACAGTGCGCGTGGAGGAATACCCCACCACCTGCCCGGAATCGTTGACGCTATAGCCGTAACTATTCAAACCGCCCAGCGTGCCCAAATCCGCGAGTTGCCCATCCGTATACAGAAACGCATGCGTTGGACCCGAGAACGACGTAAAAAAATACCCCGTCACCTGCCCGGCATTGTTGATGCCGTAACCGTAGGTGTACACGCCGGCCTGCATGCCCAAGTCCGTAACTCTGTAGAGACCATCTGCGGACAGGCCATTCGCCGCCGCCAGCAAGAGGCCCAGCAGAATGCACGATCGGATTCTCATCTGTTTCTCGCTCCCTCCGGAAAGCAGGACCGACTCTATCACGGGCTATAGCGCCGCAACAATCCCTTTGCCGGGCTGAAAGTACTGGTATCCGAGGGAACTTCCCGGCCATGGCAAGTGTCTAACGCTGTAGCTGGAACGCACTCAACATTCGCGGAATGACGCGCCAGGAAAACCGTCCATTCACGTTCGCTGAGTTGCCCACGGCAGGCGCGTAGTTTAGTAACATTCAAGCAAATGCGGCGGCCCTCTTTGGGAAATTTGGGCGGACTGTCAATACTGGCGAGCGCCCACACCGGACTTTCGGACGAAGATTCCCGAATCGTCCGCGGATTGCGAGCGGGAATCGAGGACGCCTACGAGGAGTTGATCGAGCGCTACCAGCAGCCGGTTTACGGTATCGTTTATCGCCTCTTGAGTAACCAATGCGATGCGGCGGACGTAGTCCAGGAGGTGTTTCTCAAGGTATTCCGGAGCGTGGGTTCGTTCCGCGAACAAAGTAGTCTGCGGACGTGGATCTATCGCATTGCGGTCAATGAAGCGCATAATTACCGCCGATGGTTTTCCCGGCACTGCCGGCGGGAAGTGTCGCTCGACGACGACACCTTCGACGAGCCGCGTTGGGAGGCGGCCCTGAACGACGGCCATTCGCCCTACGATGAAGCCCTCAACAGCGAAAACCGCCATCTCATTGAGCAGGCGCTTACCAGAATTAACCCCGCGTTCCGCGCGGCTGTGGTCTTGCGTGATATCGAAAACCTCAGCTACGAAGAGATCGCCGACATACTGCAGATTTCGCTCGGAACCGTCAAATCCCGGATCTTGCGGGGTCGCGAAGCTCTCCGCCGGGAGTTAACAGAGCGTGTGGATCACGATTTGGCACAGGTCTACACCTGAGCACTGAGCACAAAGGATTGGAACGCCCATGACCTGCTTCAGTATCAAGCGTCGGAGCACGGCCTACCTGGACGGCAAGCTACGCGATCGCGAGCGCTCTCAAGTCGCCGCGCATTTGGCCGAATGCGATTCGTGTGGATCGTATTTCGATCAAGTCGGGTCCATGCGGTCGGCCTTACACCATCTGCCGGCCCCCGCCGCCCCGCCTACTCTGCGGACCAAATTGCGCGTCATCGCCTCTCGCGAGAGGAAAAAACTGCTTGAGACGCACGGTTCCCGATTGCACTTTCTCTGGGAAAAGTGGAGCTTTCGAGTAAATCAATTCATGCGCCCGCTGACCATTCCCGCAACCGGCGGCCTGCTGTCCAGTGTCATCCTGTTTGGAAGTTTGGCGTTCGCCATTACGCAATCTACGCGTGGCGTTACTTACGAAGTCCCTTTATTCTATGAGAATCGGACGGACGCCAACCTGTTGCCGTTGGATGTCCGCTCCGCGGTCTTTCTAACCATCAATCTCGACAAAGGCCGTATTCGCGATTACGCCGTGCGCGATAACTCAGAGTCATTTACCGGCGATGCAAGCAGCCTGGTTACGAACAACATCGCATTACCGCAGCTGCCCACGGTGCTGACATTCACGCGCCCGGTTAGCGGCGATATCAGCATTTCACTGACACCCATCGTCTTCCGCCAGTGACGCCCAAAGCCTCGGTTATTTTAAACTGAGGCTTGCCGCGGAAGCTGGGCCAGCATTTTCTCGTCCGCGACTCCATCCTCGAAAAGTTGGCCGTAGCTGCCTCTAGCAGTCACACCCCCCGTGTAGTAGAAATCGGACCCGGACGCGGTGCATTGACCCGGCATCTTCTACCCCGAACTGACGAACTGCATGCCATCGAGCTCGATTCGTCGCTCGTCGAGCATCTCGCCGCCACCTTCGCAGCGAATCCAAAGCTCCGCCTCCACCATGCCGACGTCCTTAAGACCGATCTGGCTCAATGGGGCGCTGCCGTCATTACCGGCAATCTGCCGTACTACATTACTTCGCCGATTATCCAGAAATTCCTGGCTCTCGATGAGCGTTTCCAGACGGCCGTTTTCCTTCTCCAGTGGGAGGTCGCCCAGCGCATACTGGCTGCTCCCGGGACACGCGATTATGGATATCTGACCGTCTCAGCGCAACTGATCTGCGATGTGGAGCTTATTTGTAAAGCGCCGCGCAATGCCTTCTCGCCGCCTCCTCGAGTGGATTCCGCCGCTGTGCGATTTCAACGCAAGCCCGCCGTCGCGCCGAATCTTTCATCGGTGTTGAAACTCGTAAGCCGCAGCTTCGCCCATAAGCGCAAGACTCTGCGCAACAATCTCGCGCCTTTCTATGGACCCGCAGTCGAAGCGCTCCCCGAGGCAGCACTGCGCGCCGAACAGCTGAGCATTTCACAATTCATCGATCTGCACACCACTCTCGTCGGCAATGCGGAAGAGGATTAAGCCTTTCGTACACTAAAACTTCATGGTTCGGGCTCGCTTCGCGCCCTCGCCCACCGGTTACCTGCATATAGGCAGTGCGCGAACCTTCATCTTCAACTGGCTCTATGTAAGAAAGCATCACGGAACCATGGTGCTGCGCATCGACGACACCGACTTCGACCGGAACACTCAGGCGTCGCTCGATTCCATCTATGAAGGGCTGAACTGGCTTGCCCTCGGCTGGGACGAGGTCTATAGACAATCTGAGCGGCTCGACCTGCATAGGAAGCTTGCTTACGAGCTCTTGGAGCGCGGCCTAGCTTACCGCGATTTCACGCCCGCCTCGCCGGACCTCGAAGATAAGCCGCACGATCATGGACCGTGGTTGTGTAATCCCGACATGCGAGCCCTTTCGCGCCCGGACAGCGATGCCCGCGCCGCGACGGGC
>JAFAQG010000605.1 GCA_019246575.1 Acidobacteriaceae bacterium | reverse complement strand
GCGCAGGTGGAACGTTTCTTCACACCAGCCGGACCAATCCGTCCAAGATGAAGAAGATTCCCGACTTTCTCAACGCGAGCGACTTTCCTGCCGCGCAGACCACGAAAGACGGCGTGACCAGCACAAGTTACGACATGAGCAAGCGGGTGCTGGCTAACCTCGATAAGCTCGAGATCGATTACCTGGTTGCGATCGGCGGCGACGACACGTTGAGCTACGCGGCGCGACTTGATGGCCTCGGGTTTAAAGTGCTCGGCGTGCCGAAAACCATGGATAACGACGTACGCAACACTGAGTACTGCATCGGGTTTTCGACCGCTATCTCTCGCGCCAAAGATGCGATAGATCGTCAGCGAACGACGGTTGGGTCACATGAGCGCGTCGGTATCTTCCGCGTCTTCGGACGAGACGCGGGCTACACGGCGCTGTACACCGCGTACGTGACCTCAATCCGTTGCGGTATTCCGGAATTCAAGTTCAATCTCGACACGATGATCGATCTGCTCGAAACAGACAAGCGGAATAATCCCAGCAACTATTCGCTCCTCATCATGTCGGAAGGCGCTGTTTGGGAGGGCTACACGATCCGTGAATACGGCGAGGCAGACGCCTTCGGCCACCGCAAGAAAGCCAACGTCGCAGAGGATTTCAGCGACGCCATCAAGACTCGCACGGGAGACGAAACAGTAGTTAGCGACCTTACTTACGACCTGCGAAGCGGCGCGCCGGACTTTCTGGACAGCCTTGTTGCGTCTACATTCGGAAGCATGGCTTATGATGCATTCACGCAGCACAAGCACGGCTTAATGGCCTCCATCTCCGAGGGCAAGTTCGCGATGCTGCCCATTCCGGATCCGAAGCTTGGACCCCGAAGAGTCGATGTTGAGACCATGTATAACAAGGATCGGTACCGTCCGAGCTACGCTAATCACGAGGGCATGTCGGTGTTCCTCACGCATACGTAGCATTCCCCGTCTCGAAGGATCAGTCGCCCGATTTTAGTGAGCCGCGAACGGGGACCTCTCCGGCGCCCAGCGGTTCCGTCCCATTAAGCATGGAAGTACGAGATTCACAGCAGACCCACTTTCCGGTCTCCGAGGTCTTAGAGGCGCAAGGGCATCTCATCGATTCCCATATCATGGAGCGCATCTTCGACACGGTCGTCGAATACGGCGGCAGGTTCGAGGTAGAACAGTTCTCCATCGGCCGTACAAACAGCGATCCATCTTCCCTCCGCCTTCGTGTCGAGGCACCCTCTGCCGAAGAGATGGACGAGTTAATGACGGAACTGCTCGGGTTAGGCTGTACGGCGGTCGACTCCGGAGAAGCTGAGCTCCGGCCCGCTGAAAAGGACCGCTGCGCACCCGAGGACTTCTATTCGACAACGAACCAGCGCACATTCGTGCGGCACCGCAATCAGTGGCTTGAAGCAAAGAACCAGAGGATGGACGCGATGATCGTCGTTCGGGACGGCGTCGCGACGTGCACTCGGCTGCGAGACATCAAAGCCGGCGATCCCGTCGTAGTCGGAATGAAGGGCATTCGAGTCCGGCCCGAGGCAAAGGAGCGCGACCGGCTCGCCTTTGCTTTCATGAGCAACGACATCTCATCCGAACGTCAGGTCGAGACAGCAGTACTTCAGACCGGCGTTCTCATGCGCCAGGCTCGGGCAGAAGGAAAGAAAATTGTCGCTGTCGCCGGGCCTGTCGTCGTTCACACGGGCGGCTGTGATGCTATGTCGCGCCTCATTCGTAGCCGTTGGATTGACGCAGTGCTCGCCGGAAATGCGCTTGCGGTCCACGATATTGAATCGGCTCTGTTCGGCACCTCTCTCGGCGTCCGCACCATTGACGGCCGGCTCGAACAGCATGGGCACCGCAATCACATGCGAGCGATAAACGCCATTTACCACGCCGGCAGCATCCCGGAAGCGGTTCGCTCCGGCCGTCTGACCAGCGGTGTCATGTACGAATGTGTCAAGGCCAACGTACCCTTTGTTTTGGCCGGTAGTCTACGGGACGATGGCCCTCTTCCGGACGCCATTACGGACATGAATGAAGCGCAGGACGCGTACGCGGTTCACTTGCGCGGCGCAGGCGTTGTCCTCTGCCTCAGCTCCATGCTGCACTCCATCGCTACCGGCAACATGCTGCCGGCATGGGTGAAAATCGTATGCGTGGACATCAATCCCGCGGTGCCCACGAAGGTAAGCGACCGTGGAACCGGACAAGCGGTGGGCGTTGTCACCGACGTGGGACTATTTCTCGAGCTGCTCGCCCGAAAATTAGATGCGAAGTAATGAAGAAGAACCGGCAATACACAGATGAGCATGCGACCGCGGGCGTCGATGCGACTCTTCCAGAAATTGAAACGTGGCCGAATCAATACGGCGGGTACGAAATCGCGATTGAACTGCCGGAGTTTACCTCGGTTTGCCCTAAAACCGGTCTACCCGACCACGGCACTCTTACCCTCATTTACACGCCGTGGAAGCGCTGTGTTGAACTCAAGTCTTTGAAAATGTACTCGCTCGCGTATCGCAACCTCGGTATCTTTCAGGAAAACGTGGTAAACCGGTTCCTGGCCGATGTTGTAAAAGCGACACAACCATTAGAAGCAACCATCATCGGCGAGTTCGCCCCCCGTGGCGGCATCTCGACCCGAGTAACTGCAACCTATAAACGCCCTCAAGCCAAATGATCACATGCCCAACAAGAACGTCCTTCGAGTATCCGGCTGGTAATCTATGAGCCGAATACTCTGGTATCTGCTATTCGCTGCCGGAGTTCACGCCGCTGAATTTTACACCGGACAAGCCGCCCGCGCCGTCATCGGGCAATCATCTTTCTCCTCGCGCGAGGCCCGCATGAGTCCCTCCGCGATCGTGGTCTCGAACGGCCGCTTGTATGTGGCCGATAGAGAAAATCAGGTGCTCACTTTCGATCTGACGAAACTGCCCGGCCCGCGTGATCAAATCGGCAGATCGTCGCGACTTTGTCCCGTCTGTCTATTGACGCCACTTGCGACCGCGCAGCAGTCCGTACTTCCCGGATCCTCAACCGTGAGCGCGTACGGAAAAACGATTGCGGAAATAGATACGCGCCGGAATCGCGTCCTCCTCTGGCGTGACGCAACATCGCCCTCCGCCCTGAGTGGTCCTGATGTCATTCTCGGCCCCTCGGACGCGGGTGACTCAAACATCTCCGAATTCAGCATTGTGGAACCGGTATCGGTCGCGGTAGACGGGCAGCGCCTCTACGTCGGAGACGGTAAGCTGCATCGGGTACTGGTCTGGAACACGCTCCCTACTACGACCAACACGCCGCCCGACGCCGTTCTCGGACAGCCGGATTTCTTTTCGAAGGCGTTGGCCGACTCTCGTCGCGCCGACACAATCAGCAGGCCTGACGCGCTCGCCTCCGACGGCACCAACCTGTTTGTCGGCGATAGCGTCGACCACCGCATCCTCGTTTTCACTGCGGCAGACTCAACCCTCCCCAGCTCGGCGGTTGTAAACTCCGCAACCCTCTCGGCCGAAGCGCTCGCATCGGGTACGCTCATCACCATTGCCGGCGGGAAATTCAGCGACTCTCCGGCCGTTGCCCAGGACGACGGAACGGAAGCGCTGCCCGATAATTTAGCGGGTGTGGAAGTTGTGTTCGATGGTGCGCCGCTGCCGCTGCTGTCTGTGTCCTCGACAGAGGTGCGCGCGCAGCTTCCGTACACCGCGAAGGGCGCCACAGCAGGGAGCCTCTATGTACGCTCCGAACATAGTGATGGAACTGTTGAGATCACCAGTGCTGCTTCCATTAAGCTCGCCAGCGCGAGTCCTGGCCTGTTCGCGTTTCCCGGCAGAGAGCCGAGAACCGGTATCCTGCTCCACTCGCGCAATACCGGCATTCAGGACGGGACACCTGTAACATCCGACACCCCGGCCAGACCTGGTGAGATCGTCACCGTCTGGGCGACGGGGTTGCGCGTTCCCTCCGATCAGGACCTCGTAGCCGGCGTTCCTAATCACGCGTCTGCCTTACCTTTAAACGGAGTTGCCGCCC
>JAFAQG010000328.1 GCA_019246575.1 Acidobacteriaceae bacterium | reverse complement strand
AATCGCTGGTCGAGACCTCGCTCTTGGGACGCTTTAGATCGAGAGTGGCGGGGACGGGCAACTGCGCAGAATCGAACGTCGCGCCGGTGCGCCGGCAGGTCTTGATGTTGATCCAGTGATAGAACCAGCCGTGTTCGTTTGCAACCGGACCCGAGGCATACGCTCGTAGCGTATTGCGAACGCGGTCGCGGGCCTGAGCGCGTGTAACCCACCCACGTTCTGCGCCAATACACATGGCCGTAAGACCGAAGCCCGTATCACCGGTGCTGCCGACGTCGCGGCGCTCTGCGGGATAGTCGCTCCCGTCTGCGCGAGCTCGGCCGCGAGTGATGCCGGTATTCGGATCCGACTGCTCCCAGAAATAACGGAAGGAGCGATGCGAGAGATCGTCGAGGAAGGCGTCGTCGGACTGCGAGAGTTTCGTACGGCCAGCGGCCACGAGGCCGGAGTAAGCAGCGGCCGCGCGGAGAAAGGAACGGCGGTGCATTCGGGTCAGAAGCTGATGCGGACGCCGAGGCGCAATTCGCGCTGATCTACGCCTTCCCGGCCGACATCCTTCACCGCAGTGATGGTAGAGAACCCGGCGAGATTCTTTATAGTGCCATCCGGGTTCAGCTGCAGACTGGAAACGTTCAATCCGGACGGATTGTCGAAATGAGGCGTGTTCGAGATGTTAAACGCATCGGCGCGAACTTGAAGTCCGATGCGTTCGGTAACTTTGAACGCGCGATAGAGCCCGAGGTCCAAGTTGCTATCGCGAGGTCCGCGGAGGGTGTAAAAACCCGCGGTCCCGAAGCGAGGCTCGTTGACCGCAGCAAAGGCGAGCGGATCGAACCAGGGCTGGCCCGGACCCGTGCCGCCGAGAATTGCTACTTTAGGCTTGACCTGGTCGGCGCGTTGCGTGTTCCCCGGCGCATTCAGCGAAGTGCTGGAAGAAGTCACCGAAAAAGGCAGACCCGAGTAGCGTACGAAAAGCCCGCTAAGTTGCCAGCCGCCGGCGATGGCGGGCAGAATACGTCCGCGGTTTATCCAGGGCTTACCCTTTCCAAAAGGCAATTCCCAAACGGTGGAGGCGTTGAAATTGTGCGGGTGGTCGGTGGGCTCGAGCGAGCGGTTCAAGTTTATGTACTGCGGCAATTGAATGGCGGGTGCACCGTCGGAGAGATCGTCGCAGCAGATGCCGGTGTTCTTCGAAAACGTATAGCCGAAATTCAGCTGAACACCGTTTGCGAAGCGTCGGGAAAGCGTGCTCTGCAACGCATCGTAGTGAGTGTGATTGACGGGAGTAAGGAGGCGGATGGTCGCCGTGGTTCCGAATAGCTTGTTGAATGGCTCGCTGCCGGTGCCGCCGTTGACCTGGCCGACATTCAAATTAAGTTGCTGTGGAATCTTGACGCCGCGGGTTGCCACGTATCCGGCTTGGCCGATAAATCCGAAAGGCAGTTGCTTCTGCAGGGTGAAGTTCCAGGAGAGAATATAGTCTCGCACCGGATGCTGCGGCAATGAACTGACACTGTATCCGCTGGGCAGCCGGACAACGCCACTCGAGATATCGGGAACAGTGATGCCGGGCAGCCCTTGCGCAAGCGTGGTTGCGGCGTGATAAGTGTCAGGTGCGCTGAGCGAAAACGAAAGCGCTTCGGGATAGTTTGTCAGCAGATCGCGATTATACGCGTAAGTTTCCGGATCGTAGTTCAGCGCAAAACCGGTTCGAATCACCCAGGTGCTAGCCGGCCGGAACGCGAGGCCAATACTCGGAGAGAAGAGTTTTTTACTGACATCGTATCCACAATCGCGCGGAGTAAGTGCGAAACCGCAAATCGTCACCTGGTTGGTTTGATAGTTGTAACGCTCGAGTCCGCGATCACTCCTGGTGCCCATCGGGAAATAATTCCAGCCTAGGCCCAGGTTCACAGTTAGGTTCGACAAGGCTTGCCACTGGTCCTGTACGTAGAGCCGGTAGGTGGGCATAATAACGACGGCCCGGTTTCCGTTGAACGGATACTGATCGGAATTAGCGGACGATACGAGGCCGAGCAGGAATGTCGCGTAGGAATTGAACTGGCTCGTCATCGAGGAATTGTTGTTGGACATCCTGACCGCCGTAGCCCCTCCCGTGAACGTCAGGTGGCCGGGAGCGGAGGTGGGATCGAAATGGTTTAGATCCTGGTGATCCCATTCATACCCAAAACGAACATTATGCCGGCCATGCACCCAACTCGCGTTCGCGGCGTATTGATATTGGCGGTCGTCGTAGAAGATCGGCCCATTACCGGCATTGCCGATATCGTTATAGCTGCTAATCGAGAATTGAGGCCAGCCCCCGTACTCCGGCGTGGGGCCGTTTGTTCCCGGAATTCCCAGGAAATCGCGCCCGAGGTTTTCGTTCGCGCGGGGAACAAGCGAATTTGTGCCAATAATCGTAACCGCGTAATGACTGTCGATCACGATATTTGGTTGCGCCAGATAGGTTCCGCTTATGGTTGCACTATAAACATCTCCCGCGCCGATGCCCCCACGGCCGCTTCCGACACCCAGTCCGTTGTCACCGAAAGCAAGGGGGTTGATGATGTTATACCTGGTCCAACCGAGACGCGGGCTGA